>JBIIWQ010000215.1:0-4448 GCA_044338805.1 Crocinitomicaceae bacterium | reverse complement strand
GACCAGCTTGAAGCGTTGTATTCTTTATCGAACTCATCCACCCATCCTCTTTCGAGATCTATTGTGCAATATTTACGTGCGCAAAACATCTCGTCAAATGAGGAAATCACTGATTTTGATGAAGTTTCAGGAAAAGGTATTTCAGGCACGATAAATTCCTTGAATATCAAAATTGGTAGTCCTTCTTTTTGCGAACAAAATAGCATTGATAAAAATGAAACTTCCAGTTTTATATTAATAAACAATTCAACAAAAGGACGTTTTGTATTTACATCTGAGCTTAGAGGAGGAATTTCGGAATTAATGACTTCGCTCAATCATTACGATTTACATGTTTTATCAGGAGATAAAGACAAAGACAAGTCAATTCTAGAATCAATTTTTCCTAAAAATAGCCAACTATTCTTTGAACAAACACCAAAAAACAAACTTGAATATATTGAGAATTTAAAAAAGAATGGTAAACATGTTTTAATGATTGGTGATGGACTGAATGATGCTGGTGCACTAGGAATTTCTGATGTTGGGATTGCTGTTTCCGAAGATGTTTTTAGATTCACACCATCATCCGATGCCATTATTGAAGCAAACAAACTGGCCTCTCTTGCCTACTTATTAAGTATTTCAAATTTCTCAAAAACGGTTTTAAAAGTGTGTTTGTTATTTTCTATTTCATATAATATAGTTGGACTGAGTTTTGCTATTTCCGGAAATTTAACACCGCTTGTTGCTGCGATACTAATGCCAATTAGCTCAATTACAGTTGTATTGCTAAGTACTTTGTTTGTTAGGTTAAAAAAGTAGAAATCCCTTTCTCTTTTGCGAATTATATAAGCTTTCAAAAACATGACAGAAATCAGGTTTTTGGACAACAAAAGTCATTATTTACGAACTGCTCGGTTGGTAATTTTGGCTCATGGGAATAATATACTTAATGTTAACAGTAAGTTTAGTCATTGCTTTATTCTTTTTGATCTCTTTTTTCTGGGCTACAAAAAATGGACAATTTGATGATGACTACACACCTTCAGTTAGAATTCTCTTTGAAGACGAATTAAATCAAAAATCAAACAATCAAACAGATGGAAGTTCAGAAGTTTAGTTACGACAATAAAGTCGTGAAGTATTTTGCTTATGCCACAGTAATTTGGGGCATAACAGGAATGTTGGTAGGATTAATTGCTGCTTTGCAATTAGCCTTTCCAGAATTTTTTAATGAATATTTAGGATTCAGTTTCTTATCGTTTGGTCGTATCAGACCATTGCACACAAATGCAGTGATTTTTGCATTTGTAGGAAATGGGATCTTCATGGGGGTTTATTATTCTTTACAACGTTTATTAAAAGCAAGAATGTGGAGTGATAAACTGAGTTATATCAACTTTTGGGGATGGCAGTTTATAATACTTTGTGCTGTTCTAACGCTTCCATTTGGAATGACATCAGGTAAAGAATATGCCGAACTTGAATGGTGGATTGATATCTTAATTACACTTCTTTGGGTAGTTTTTGGTTTCAATATGTTTGCTACGATTTTAACAAGAAGAGTAAAGCATATTTATGTTGCAATTTGGTTCTATATCGCAACATTCGTGACAGTGGCTATTTTGCATATTTTTAATTCATTTGAACTCCCAATTTCATTCTTTAAAAGTTATTCTTGGTATGCTGGTGTGCAAGACGCGCTTGTTCAGTGGTGGTATGGACACAACGCGGTGGCATTCTTTTTAACAACACCTTATTTAGGATTGATGTATTACTTTGTTCCTAAAGCTGCACAACGTCCCGTTTATTCTTATAGACTTTCAATTATCCACTTTTGGGCATTGATATTCTTATATATCTGGGCTGGACCTCACCATCTTTTATATACTTCTTTGCCAGATTGGGCTCAAAGTTTAGGCGTTGTTTTTTCTATCATGTTAATCGCTCCATCTTGGGGAGGAATGTTAAATGGATTATTAACAATGCGTGGAGCTTGGGACAGAGTGAGAGATGACGTTTTGTTAAAATTCATGGTTGTTGCATTAACATGTTACGGAATGGCAACATTTGAAGGACCATTATTATCATTGAAAAATGTTAACATGATTTCTCACTTCACTGATTGGACAATTGCACACGTTCACGTTGGAGGATTAGGATGGAATGGTATGATGACATTCGGAATGTTGTATTGGTTATTCCCTAAAATGTTTAGAGTTGAATTGTATTCTAAAAAATTAGCAAATCAACATTTTTGGATAGCAACATTAGGAATTATTCTTTATGCAATTCCAATGTATATTGCAGGATTCATGCAAGGATTGATGTGGCAAGATTTCAACGCTGATGGAACACTTGTTAATGCTGATTTCTTGAAAATGGTTGATGCAATGAAACCATACTATATCCTAAGATCTTTAGGAGGATTGTTGTTCATTGTTGGAGCGGTTATGATGTTCTACAACTTGATTAAAACAGCAAAATCTGGTAATTTCTTAGCAAATGAGGAAGCTGAAGCTCCTGCTTTAATTAAAGCTAATTCAAAAGTGAAAGGTGAATACTGGCACAGAGCAATTGAGCGTCGTCCAATTCGCTTTATGATTTTTGCAATCGTTGTAGTTGCTATTGGAGGATTAGTTGAGATTATTCCAACGATGATTGTCAAAAGCAACATTCCTACAATTGCAAGTGTAAAACCATACACACCACTTGAATTAGAAGGTCGTGATTTATACATCAAAGAAGGATGCTACAATTGCCACTCTCAAATGATTAGACCGTTACGATTCGAAACTGCACGTTACGGTGAATACTCAAAATCAGGAGAGTTTGTATACGATCACCCATTCCAATGGGGTTCTAAACGAACTGGGCCAGATTTAGCGCGTGAAGGTGGACTAAGAAGTAATTATTGGCACTACCAACACATGATTCGTCCAAAAGATGTATCACCAGGAACTGTAATGCCTGCTTACATTTGGATGAAGGACAATGATATTGATGAGTCAATGATAGAAAAGAAGATTTCTGCTATGCAAACACTTGGTGTCCCTTATAAAAAAGGATATGAAAAACTTGCCTTAAAAGATCTTCGAAATCAAGCAGAATTGATTGCTACAGATATTGTGAACAACCTACCGAAAGAGGTGCAAAAAGGGTTGAACAAAAAAGCTGAAATCAATAAGATGAAGAAAAAAGAGATTGTTGCTATAATAGCTTATTTGCAGCGATTAGGAACTGATATCAAAGTAAAAGCAAAAAAATAACCGTTAAATACAAGAAACATGTTACGATTTATCAAACATAATTTAACAAGTATTGATGGAGTAGAAATCTATCCGCTATTTTCCTTATTAATCTTTGTTGTATTCTTTGCCGTTGTAATTACAAGAGTAATTAGAATGAGTAAAAAAGAAGTCACAGAATTAGGGAATATACCTTTCCTAGATAATGATTCAGACACTAATAGAACAGAAAACATCTGACATATATTAAAAAAGAATAGTATGAAAAAGTATTTAAATATAAGTTTAACTTCGATTATCCTTTTCATAGGAACGCAAGTCACATTTGCTCAAGATGGTGAACAACTTTTTAAAGCAAAATGCAACGCTTGCCACATGGTTGATAAAAACTCTACTGGCCCAATATTAAAGGGCGTGAAACAAAAATGGGTAGATGCAGGTGAAGCAGAAATGTTATACGAATGGGTTAAAAATTCTTCAACATTAATTGCCACTGGAAAAAGTCAATTGGCAAATAAAATCCAAGCTTATAGTCCAACTGCAATGACACCTCAAGTTGTAACGAATGAAGAAGTAGATGCAATATTAGGATATATTGATGCCTATACTGCACCAGCTGCTATAATTGGAGACACAACAAAAGGTGGAGTTCCTTCAAATGTTGTAATAGTGCCTAATTATAAGCAAAACCTTAATTTATTCTATTGGTTGATTCTTGTGATTGTAGTACTGATAATTGGTATTATAATAATGTCAAGCTCTATTACATCTTTAGTGAAATCAGACTATTTTAAGAGAAAAATTGAAGAAAATAGCGCGAAAAATTCGTCAACCATTAATGCAGTTTTAGTCTTAATAGGTTTCTTAGGTTTGATGACGGCAAACAATACTTCCCTTGCATTAACATTCTCTTATCCAGGTGAAGGTGCAAAGGATGCGACATGGATTTTGGTCGAGGATATTGACCTATATTTTATGCTTTTCATTAATATAATTTTACTTTTTGTTCTGCTTTATTTAAGAAGAATGTTTAGAGATTTCATGCTTATGGTAAGACCAGAAGCTGTGAAATTGAAAAAGGAGAAAAGAATCAAGAAGATTAATGTAATTCTTACAGATGCCGTCGCAATTGAAGAAGAGCATACGATCCTAATGCAACATGAGTACGATGGTATTCGTGAATTGGACAATAATTTACCACCGTGGTGGGTTTGGGGC
>JBIIWQ010000216.1:0-4448 GCA_044338805.1 Crocinitomicaceae bacterium | reverse complement strand
TAGGTGAATTTGCTCCAGCCAATGCAGGATTAAGTGTTAAAGGTGAGTATTCCATATGCGTAAAATGGATATCTTGAGCATTCAATAAAGTTACAGAACAAACTACTAAAACCATTGATTTTAGCAGGTCTAAAATATTTTTATTAAGTATTCCCATCTCATTAATTATCTAATCAAAGTAATATTTCCTGATTCCTCCACTTGCGTGCCATCTATCAAAGTGACAAGCAATTTATATACAAAAACACCTGTATTCAATGGTTTGTCTTTATACGTTCCGTCCCAACACTCATTCAAATCAACATTTGTTGTTTCAAAAACCTTTTCTCCCCAACGATTATAAACGGCATAATTCAATTCTGCAATACAATTTCCAAAAACACAAAGTTTATTATTGGCAGCTGCTCCACCATCAGAAGGGGCGAAAATTGTAGGAACGAATACTTCACCACAAATGACCTGAACAACAATCGTAACATCAGCTGAGCCTGCACATCCAGAGGCATCTGTGCCAGTTACAGTATAAATAGTAGTTAAAGATGGCGTTGCAATTGGATTAGCACAATCTGTGCAACTCAATCCATTTGAAGGAATCCAAGTATAGGCTGTACCACCTGCAGCGCTTAATTGAACAGATTGACCTTGTTGAATTATTGTTGATACTGGTGTCGCTAAGATTGTTAATGAACCTGTAATGGCTACAATATATGATTCAGTCATTGAACAACCATCTGAATCTGTTACCGTTAGACCGTATGTCCCAGCAGATAGGTTCGTTATAGATGAACTTGTTTCGCCATTTGGTGTCCATGCATACGTATAAGTGCCTGAACCGCCACTAACAGAAGTTGTTATTTGACCATCTGTTGAACCACAAATAATATCTGTAACTGTTTCATTTATTAGAATTTGAGTTGGGCCTCCAATTATTACCGATAATGAACTAGAACAGCCAGCAGCATCTGTAACAGTAGCAGTATAATTACCCGCAGTTAAATTCGAAGCACTCGCTGCTACACCGCCGCTCGGTGTCCACAAATAAGTATAAGCTCCAGTACCTCCAGTGACAGAAACTGCAGCAGTGCCATTTGCACCATTAAAACAAGTAACATCAGTTGAAGATTGCAATGTCACTGTAGGCCCGCCAATTGTTGTTATTGTAACATTACCTGTTACTTGACATAAATTTGCATCGGTAACCGCAACAATATATGGTCCAAATCCAAGATTATTAGCTACCGCAGAACTTCCTCCACTTGGTGACCAAGAATAAGTATATGACCCCGTTCCTCCTGAAGGAGTTGCTGTTGCTGTACCAGTACTTGTGCCACAATTTGTTGGATTTGAGGAAATTGAAACAGATAATGCAGAAGATGGTTGAGTAATTATTGCAGTTGCCGAACCCGGGCAATTGTTTCCGTCAACTACATTAATTGTATATGTTCCTGCTGCAAGATTACTTTGAGAAGCACCAATCAAATTTCCTGGACTCCATGTGTATGTATAAGCAGCTGAACCACCAGTAGCATTAACAGTCGCTGCTCCAGTTGTATTACCGAAACACAAGACATTTGTTTGAGACGTATTTGAAACAGAAATTGTAGGACATGGGTTCGAAACTGGCGGCAGAATACAACAATTTCCTGCAGCTGTTACATTCAGAGTTTCATTTAACCAACATGCATATTGAGTCTGATGAAAAAGCAAAGTACCACCAGTTGCGTTAAGAAAATAATAAACCACCTCATCAGGAGTGTTGCCTCCACCGGCATTTACAGTTGTATCGCACAAGCCGGCAACTCCAAGCATTCCACCTCCCCATGGACCAGAACCATTTCCATGGGCTGGTGTGTAACCTACAGGAGGAGGATTCATTGGAGGATTTATTGAAACTATTGCAGCTGGCACACCAGTAATTGAAGTCGGAAAATTTCCTAATCCACAATTATTGTTGTTTTGATTTGAGTTCATTCCAGCATAGACGACTTGGGTTATATTCCCAACGAAAGGTCCAGTGAACGTAACCTGAATTGGCTCGTAAGTGCAAATTCCCACTTTAAGATTAGGAATATTTTGGTCAACATTAATAGTTAAAATTCCTCCATCATAATTTGAATAGACAATTAGATTTCCCGTAGCATTGCATGTTGTACCGCATCCTATAATTGCGTTTCCAGCATTATTAGATCCATATGTAATATTCTCAATACGTTGAATAGTAGGTTGCCCATTTCCAACATTTTGAGCTGAAGCGACACCTGCATTAGCCAAGTAACCCGCACATCTTTTCTTTGCATCAAGAGAAGCTGAGCCAGGGCCTGGAAGAGAAAATACCGCAGGCGCACCTAAATCACCTGGGGGGATCAACGCATTTGAAATACCTGTTCCCAAAGCAGTGAACCAAACTTGACTAGAATTTGACTCAGCCCAAGATCCGGGCCCTTCACCGCTAGCAGTGCCATGCCAATAAACACAGTCCATCGGCACTCCGCTCTCATTATAAAGTGCAACATAACCTCTGTTATTATCTAGATACAACCTTGAGACATCTGCATGCAAGAAATAAGTTGATGAATAAGAGCTCAGTATCATGTCACTTGAAGTAGCGACATCTGGCGCCACATTATTCACTGATGTGCCATCTGCCCCCAATGTCAAAAATCCACCTATCGGAATACTTGTTCCATTAGGAAATCGAAAAACTCCATATTGTTGATTGTTATCACCGTGGAATACAATAATCCAATGTGAAATATTCAAAACAGCACAACTCGGATTATATAATTCAATACCTTCAGAACCAAATGGCGATCCACCTGGATACCATAATGATTGGTTTTGTGGACCTATAGAACTTGTTCCAGGTTTTACGATTACTTCATTTATATAGCAGTAAGCTTGAGACATTACGTTGCTCGCTGTGAATAAAAAACAGCAAAGTACAAAGGAATATTGCTTGAGAGTATTTAAAAAAAATAATTTCATTTTATAGATATTTATTTTAACGTATAAAGCTATTTCAGAGACTTCAATTTATTAAAAAATATAATATTATGTAAGGCTACAACTCATTACAGAAAATTACAAAAAAAGGATAAAAAATTGTTTATTACATTTTTAAAATGAAATATTACTGAAAACACTCTACTATTATAAGGCTTAGGAATTCTATTACGCTCAGTTTGTTTTACAAGGAATAATAAGGAGTATAGAAAATGTATCGGTAAAAAATCCTTTTACATGCATAAAATATGTACAAAAATTTTTGTTTACATTTTGATTTGGCCGAATATATTCTCTACTAAACGCTCTTGAATAATTTCTTTCGGGAGACTCTTTTCTTCAGATAAACTAAAATTTGAAATTTTAAAACAATTCTCATGTTTAATAATTGCTTCACGAATGATGAATTTTGAATACAGAAATTTTAAGTTTTCCAAATGAATATTTTCAACATCTATTTTAAAATCAAAATTTCCTCGATCATTATTGAATAGATTCTCTTGAGTTATTCTAACGTCAGATTCTTTGTTCCAAAATTCTACCATTCGAAATTTCGTTGTGGACAAATCAACATGTGTTAGTTTCACATTGTGCTTTTTGGCTAATGCAAATAATATCCAATTTGCAAAAGGCAACAATAATTTGGAAGTAAAAACAGTAAACTCCTGAACACCTATTTTTTCTAATGATTTAATACCAATAGAAATAAAATATAGTTTTTTAGCATCATCATAACCTAAATTTAGACTTTCAATTGATACGTTAGAAAGTTTACTTTTTTCTGATTCGTGACTTGTAATTTCCTTCATTTCCATACTTACCATTCCAAAATAGGCAACAGAAATGAAATTGAAAAACACCATCCCTAAAAGTAATAAGATCAAAGCTACCATGTAAATTGGTTTCAAAACACCAGGAATTATAGCAATCATTGGAAGGGTTATTTGTGTTGAAATCAACACTGCAAACATGACAAACAAAAAGATTTTTAAATATCTGTCTTGCCAAAAACGCGAAATAGATTGATAGAGCGCATAAGAAATTAAACTTATTGCCGTAGTTGAAATCAAGGAATCAATGGCAATAATTATTTTTTTTCCTGTATCACTTTCAATGTTCTTGTCTATTAAAGTAAAAACTACTGTAATAACTGCGAAAAATATGAAAACATTGTTTACCCATTGTTCTGGCTTTCGGAAAAAAGTAAACCGTTCTTTCAATCCTTCAAATACATTAGGGAAATAGGCTAAAGATGCAAGAACAAACAAATTACTAAATGCGGATAAAATTCTATCATTTATGGCATTAACCAAGGAGGGCATTGGTGGATCATAATATTTATATATCCCAACAATTGTCCATGAAAACATTGCCAAGGAAAGAAGTAACATCCCTTTATTTTCTGATGATTTAAGTTTGATTTGACGCCATAACAACAACATTAC
>JBIIWQ010000214.1:0-4450 GCA_044338805.1 Crocinitomicaceae bacterium | reverse complement strand
ATAATCAAAATATATTAATTGTAATATCATTTTTATTTTCTGGATTTTCTTTCGCACAAGAAGATTCAACCTCACAAAAAAAAGAAATTCTTATTCAAGAGGTGAAAATTATTGGCGTGAAATTTAATGAAATAAAAACACCTGATTTACAGCAACAAACAGATAAAGTGCTTTCTGAAATTTCAGGAGTAACGCTTATTAAGAGGGGGAATTATGCTCAAGAACCAACAATAAGAGGACTCAATTCTGGACAGTTAAGCTCAACACTTGATGGTATGCATATTTTTGGTGCTTGCACGGATAGAATGGATCCAATTAGTTCATACGTTGAACCAAATAATTTAAATAGTATTCAGCTGAACTTAGGTCCAACCGAAGAGCAAAGTACAACTCAAGTTGGTGGTGGATTGAATTTTAAATTACTAAAAGCGATTCCTAATGCAGAAAAGCTATTCAGCGGGAGAATTGGTGCAGGATTTGAAACGAATGCTTTAGCAATACAATCGCTTGGTTCTTTGCAATATAGTCGAAAAAAATGGGCTTTGAGTGTAAATGGAATTTTTCGAAAAGCGAATAATTATTATGCAGGTAATCGCGAACAAATTTTGTTTTCTCAATACGAAAAATATAATGTTGGAGGAAGTTTTACTGCTCTTTTAGATAGCTTTAATATTATACATGTTGATTACTTGCAAGATAATGGGAAAGATATTGGATATCCCGCCTTGACGATGGATGTCTCATTTGCAAATGCAAAAATAATTTCAATAGGACACGAATACAAAAAAGATAGTAATAGAATTTATAAAATGGAGAGTAAAGTATATTTAAATTTTATTGACCATGCAATGGATGATACAAAGCGTCCTCCAGAAACAGTTCCAATGCATATGGATATGCCAGGCACTTCAAGAACAGTTGGGTTTTATTCGGGAGGAAAATTAAGAGTATCACACAAACAATTTATTCAGTTTAAAATAACAGGGTTTCAAAATGATTTACATGCCGAAATGACAATGTATCCGCCAATTGGTAAAGAAATGTTTATGCTGACAATTCCTGATGCAAGAAGAAGTGTAATCGGTCTAAGTGTTTCGGATAAACTCTATTTTGGTACAAATATTAATTTATCGATTGGTGGTAGATTCGAATTTGTAAAATCAGAAATTACAACTTTATTAGGAAGACAAACACTGACAAGTTTTTATAGTGGTAATCCTACAAAGATGAATTTACTGTATAATATTTTTAGCCAATTTGAAGAAAAACTTGGCAAGAAAAAAATGTTGTATTTTGGAATTGCGAAAGCCTTAAGAAATCCTACTTTACAAGAAATGTATGGTTTTTATCTTTATAACAGAGTTGATGGACACGATTATTTGGGTAATCCAATGTTGAATCCAGAATCCTCTTGGAATGGCAATTTGGGAATGAAATATAAAACTTCTAAATGGAATCTCAATGGTCAAATATATTCATATTTCTTCAAAGATTACATAGCAGGAAGAGTATTAGCAGATTATAGTGTGATGACAATAGGTGGTAAGGGGGTAAAGGAGTATGTTAATTTACCTTCTGCAATTTTATACGGTTCTGAGTTTACTTTAGAATGGAAGCCAATTCCTAAATTACTAATTCAAAGTATGAATTCTGTTTCTTACGCTAAAGATAATGATGGTAATGCATTACCTTTTATCTCACCGTTTAAAAGTGTGAACGCAATAAGTTATGATTTAAAGGAAACAAATATAAAATTGGAATCAATCATTGGAGCTCAACAAAAACATGTTTCAACTGAAAAATATGGTGAAAAATTCACTCCATCTTTTTATGTGTTTAACATACGTGCGGCACGAAAATTTAAACTTGGAAAAACTAATTTAAATTGCAGTTTAAGTATTGAAAACATTCTAGATGCTGTATATTTTGAACATTTGGATGTAATGAAAATTAATAGACAAGGAAGAAATATAATTGCCCACTTAACATATAATTTTTGAATGAAGAAATCTAGGTTAAATAATGATTCCTAAAACTCAATATCCAAATTAAACGTATTCTTCAACGTATGTAAATTCGGGTTTTTTCTTGCCATGGCAGCAAATTTATCTTTTCCAGTTAGAAATTTCACTTCGTGTTCTGGATTGTCATTGAGCTTGAAACTGATATCGATTGAATAATTTTTAAGTTCTTTTCTGAAGTACCCAACAAGTTCCAAAAGGTGCGGCGTAATCATGTCCACTTGTGTTTGGTTGTCGACATCCATCACAAAGTGTGTTTCTTCCTTTTGAATTGGTTCACGCTTAATCATTGCATTGTAGAAGGTTTCCAATCCACGTTCCTTCATTTCAAAAGCAAATCGCCGCCAAAGCATTTTAATTTGATCGAATGTAAAAGGATTTCTTGGCATGATTTCAGGCAATTGTTCAAACCCAGACTTTTCATCTTCTTTTTTCTCCATCATCTTTTTGATAGAAAGAGAGGTAGTATGAAGATCAGCCGATGAAACAACAGTCAATTTTTTTTCTGGTTCAACAGCTATTGGTACTTGTCTGACAGGCGGAGTAATCGGTTTAGGAACAGACGAAATTTTGTCTCTTAAATTTTGATTTGGAAAAGGAATTAAATCAACGGGATCCGTCAGGCATTTTTTTTTTCTTGCTCTTGTAATAAAGAACACAGTTGCATCAATGCCATTTCAACCAGTAAACGTTGATTTTTTGATGACTTATAATCGACATCCGATTTACTCAACACGGCCAATGCACGTAAGATTAAATTACCGTCAACTTCTTTCGATTGATCGATGTATCGTTGTTCAATTGCGTCTCCAACTTCCAATAAAACAGCTGTTCGAATATCTTTACAAACCAATAAGTTTCTGTAATGATCTGCTAAGCCAACAATAAAATTGTGACCATCAAATCCTTTTTCGTAAATGTCGTTTAACAGCAATAATGCTGAAGGAATATCTTCTTTTTGCGCACTGTCAACTATTCTGAAGTAATAATCGTAATCAAGAATATTGAGGTTTTCAATAACACTCTTGTAGGTTAAATTATTTCCAGTAAACGTAACAATTTGATCAAATATCGACAAAGCATCACGCAAAGCACCATCTGCTTTTTGAGCAATTAAATGTAATGATTCTGGATCTGCTGTTATAGCTTCTTGCGTTGCGATGTAAGCTAAATGATCAGCAATATCTTTTACTTTAATTCTGTTGAAATCAAAAATTTGACAACGGGAAAGAATCGTAGGAATTATTTTATGTTTTTCAGTCGTTGCAAGAATGAAAATTGCATGTTTTGGTGGCTCTTCTAACGTTTTCAAAAAACCATTGAAGGCTGCATTCGAGAGCATGTGAACCTCATCAATAATGTAGATTTTATATTCACCCAATTGAGGTGCTATTCGAACTTGGTCAATTAAATTTCTAATGTCCTCAATTCCGTTATTCGATGCAGCATCTAGTTCATAAACGTTCAACGAAGCACCTTCATTAAAAGAAAGACAAGAATCACATTGGTCGCATGCCTCAATTGTTTCAGATCTGTTAAAACAGTTGATTGTTTTTGCTAGAATTCTAGCTGTTGTTGTTTTACCAACACCTCTTGATCCACAAAATAAAAATGATTGAGCTAAATGGCCTGTTTTAATTGCGTTTTTTAAAGTAGAAGTAATCGACTTTTGTCCCACAACCGTATCAAAGGTCTGGGGTCTATATTTTCTCGCTGAAACAACAAAATCACTCATGAAAAACAAAGTTAAGGTATAGAAGTCATTTTTCCATGTAAAATATCACATTGTTAAAAACTAAATTTTTTGATGAAAAATAAAGTGTTTTTCTTAGATGTGAATAAACAATTTTCTCTAATTTTAGGTAACCTATAATTAATCAATATGAAAAGAAAAATGTTAGGATTTGCTGCAGTTGCACTTATTGTTGCTTCTTGTGGTGGTCCAGGAAAAGAAGAGTTTGACAAATCAGCTCAAACTATTTGTGACTGTATGAGTAAGAAAACTGCGGAAAGTGAAGCAGACACATCAAGTTTTAAAATTGACATGAAAGATTTAGATTTCTCTTTATGCGCTTTAGGTGTTGTGGGAGATGTTGATCCATTCGATGCTCAAATGGGAAAATCACTTGAAGAAAAGTGTCCTGATTTGAAGCATTTACATGATACGTATGTAAAAAACTCAAAATAAGACTGTTGTAAAACCCATTACTCTTCGCTGCTTCTAAAAATTTAAAATCCTCATTTACAAAGGTAAATTCCGGTATTAAATTTTAATTGCACCTCAATTAATGAATTTTTCAATTGTCTTAAAAATAAAACCGTCCCCCGAGCTTGTCGAGGGGCGGTTTTATATTTAAATTATGTCTTGTCCTGAAATAGCGATACACAATTTTTTATCGTTATGAAAAAAGGAGAAAAAGGTGTTTATG
>JBIIWQ010000213.1:0-4453 GCA_044338805.1 Crocinitomicaceae bacterium | reverse complement strand
ATGGAACAAGGATTAGAAGGTGTTTCTCCTGAGACAATGGCACAAGCAATTAGCGATGCATTTGCAGGGAAACAGCCACAATATACACCTGAAATGGCAAATACAATAATTCAAAATTATTTGCAAAATGCAGGCGAGCAAAAGTACGCTCAAAATAAAGAAGTTGGAGAAGCTTTTTTACATGAAAACAAAACAAAACCAGGAATTCATACAACTACTTCTGGACTTCAATATGAAATAGTAACAGAAGGTAATGGTGCAAAACCAACAGCTTCTCAAACAGTTTCAGTGCATTATCATGGTTCATTAATCGACGGTACTGTTTTCGATAGTTCAATCGAACGTGGTCAACCAGCAACATTTGGTGTACACCAAGTAATTCCAGGATGGACAGAAGCGCTGCAATTGATGAATGTTGGTTCAAAATACAGATTGTACATTCCTCAAGAATTGTCTTATGGAGCTCATCCTCATCCAGGTGGACCAATCAAACCATTTAGTGCGTTGATTTTCGACGTTGAACTTTTAGAAATTGTTTAATGAATAAATTATTCTTTTTAATCTTTCCAGTTTTATTGTTTAGCTGCGGAGATAAAACCAACGAAGAAGTTGAAGAAGTTGTAAAACTTGAAACACAAAAAGACCGTTTGTCTTATGTTTTAGGTGCGATGAATGCAAAAACAATCGTTGGGACGCAAGATCCAAATATTGATAAATTGGATTTAGAGCAAATTGCAATCGGCTTTGGTGATAATTTGAATGGAAATAAACCAACAGATTGTGAGGCAACGTTAATTAAATTATTTGGTCCGAATTTCCAAGATTTTGATTCAACATATGCAAAAGAAGGTGCTCAATGTTTGGGTAAACTAACGGGTTATGCTTTTTATCAAGACATGATTAAAATGGATGGTCTTGCTTCAGTAGATATGAAGTTGGTTAAAATTGGCTTCAGACATGGTCTATTGAAAAAAGACACCTTAATTGCTGAAACAGAGAAACAATCAATTATTCAAAATTTCATTAAAGACTTGAATGTTAAAAATGGAAAGAGAATGATGGAAAAAGCAGCCAAAATCAAAGGTGCCCAAGTTTTTGAAAATGGCATCGTAATGGAAGTCATTTCTGAAGGTAAAGGTGGAAGTCCAGGTGCTAAAGATGATGTGAAGGTGGAATATATATTGACTTCTGCAATGGGCGATACTGTTCAAAGTTCTTACGAAATGAAAAAGAAACCAGGAGCACCTCAAGAAGCTGTTGCTTTGAAATTAAATGGTGGCGTAATTCCTGGATGGTCATTCATCGTTCCGAAAATGAAAAAAGGAGGTAAGTATAGAGTTTATGTACCGTGGGAATTAGCTTATGGCGAAGATATGGGGAGAGAATCTTTATGCTTTGTAATTGAACTTATTGATTATGCAAAAGAAGGAACATTTGTTAAACCAAAAGCACCTGAAGTTAATCCAACACAAGGATTTTAAATAAGATTAAGATGTTTATAAAGGGTTTCGCAAGAAGCCCTTTTTTATTACCACGTTTCTTCAACAGGTTCTTCTTCTGTTTTTTTCGACTTGGATTGTTTCTTATTGTGTGTTAAAGGGAAGAAAAAAGATATTCTATAAATTAATGGGATATATCCTTGAATTGCTCCCGATTGAGCGTTTTTAATTGGAATAGCATAGGCACTTCTGAAGGGGCTGTTTTTACTATTTATAACATCATAATAAAGACCAACATTTAACCGTACAATTCCACTAAATTCTTTTGAAAATCCCGCGCAAATAAACAAAGTAGGTACGATTTTTTTAAATACGGCGCTTGTATCAACAAAAGTGTTAGCTGTTTTAAGCACCTCCATTTCAAAGCCTCCATATATTACATTTTTATATCTCGCATGTAAAAAAAAACCACCCCCATAATTATTGTAGTGATATTTAGTCGCTGTATAATAACTACTTGTCCAATTTCTTTGGTATCTAAATGATGGACCTAAAATCAAATTTTCATTCATCACAAAACCAAATTTTGGTCCTATACCAAAAGCACCGCCCATTGTTGATGCACCAAAAAAGCCATCAAAGCCTATTTCTGTACCTTCAATTTTCTGTGAAAAGGAATTACATGAAACGAAAATCAAAAAGATTAGAATAATTCTTTTCATACAGTTATTTTTTTTAACAAAGATATGGCTTATTTATTTTTAAAAAGAATTGAATAGTTTCTTTTAAATATAGGTTCACAATCCTATATTTGTTTAAAATAACTTACATGATCCTACTTGACGGTAAAACTACATCTGAGAGCATTAGAAAAGAGCTTGGTGAAGCAATTCAACTTCGAAAAAGTAAAGGAATGAAAATCCCTCATTTAGTAGCGATTTTAGTTGGGAATGATGGTGGGTCAAAAACGTACGTTGAGGCGAAAGTCAAAGCATGTGAGCAAATTGGTTTTGAAAGTTCTTTAATTAGATACGATGAAACAATTTCTGAAAAAGAGCTGTTGGACAAAGTTCATTCGTTAAACATAGATGATGATATTGATGGATTTATTGTTCAATTGCCACTTCCAAAGCACATTGATGAAATGAAAGTAACAGAAGCAATCGATCCTAAAAAAGATGTCGATGGTTTTCACCCAATGAATTTAGGAAATATGGTCTTAAATCTGCCTGGTTTCCTTCCTGCTACTCCAGCAGGAATAATTGAACTATTGAAAAGATATAAGATAGAAACTGAAGGTAAAAATTGCGCAGTTATCGGCCGAAGTAATATTGTTGGAATACCCTTAAGTATTATGCTCGCTCGGAATACAAATCCCGGAAATTGTACCGTTACTTTGACACACAGTAAAACAAAAAACATCAAGGAAATTTGTCAAAATGCAGACATCCTTATTGCTGCAATAGGCAAGCCTGATTTTGTTACAGCTGATATGGTTAAAAATGGAGCTGTTGTTATTGATGTGGGAACAACTAGAGTGGAAGATGCATCAAAACTAAGCGGTTGGAAACTAAAAGGTGATGTAAAATTCGACGAAGTAGCTGAAAAATGCTCTTATATTACTCCTGTTCCTGGTGGAGTTGGCCCAATGACAATTGCGTCATTAATGATCAATACTTTAAGAGCAATGGAACTTAAAGGGAAATAATTAAGGTTAAGAATAAAAGAAATTACAACCTTTCCAGCGGTGTTTTGACCCCATCTACTAGCGAATAACATGCTAGTTTATCTTTAAAAACGGAAGATTTAAAAACCGATTTTTTTAAAAGCATCCTTACACATTCTTGTATCCCTTCAACTATTGATGGGTGAGGATGAATTAATTCAGATAAAACTTCAATCGACATGTTTAATTTAATCAACAATCCAACTGCTTGAATTGCAGATGAAGCATGCTCTCCAACAGCTCTCATCCCTAATATTTTCATCTCCTTATCATTGGTAACAATGATTTTAAAAAAACCTTGTGTTTTACGCATCGCAATTGCCCGTGCAATAACTGAAAAGTCTAATTTCACAACTTTTACCGGAATATTATTTTTTATACAACTTTGCTCGTTCATTCCAACAGCCGCCACTTCAGGATGAAGAAACATGATGGTACAGATGTTATCGTAACTCAAGCGCTCTATTTTTTGACCAAACATTTTTTCGACAGCGTGACGCGCTTCAATTTCGCCCATGTTTACTAGTGCAATTCTGCCACTAACATCTCCAACAGCATATATGTTAGGGACATTTGTTTGGGTATCATCATCACCAATATGCATTCCGCGCTGAGACATTTCAACTCCCGCTATTTCTAAACCTAAATTCTCTACATTGGGAATTCTACCAATTGACAAAAGTGCTTTTTCTACTCGGATTATTTCTGTTCGACCATCAGTATAAGAAAGTTCATATTCCACTTCTCCATCAATTGTCTCCATTCTTTCCAATTTGGCATTAGAATGAATTACAACTCCTTTATCAATCAAATTTCCAGCTACTAATTTTGAAATATCTTCGTCCTCAAAAGGCAAAATTCGTTCTGCTCTATCAATAATGTGAACTTTTGTTTTTCCGAAATTTGAAAAAATTGTAGCATATTCACAACCAATAACACCAGCGCCAACTATGACTAAACTTTTTGGGTAATCTTCAATTTGATCAATTCCATCGCTTGTCATAATGGTTTTTTCATCAACAATAATTTTCGGGTCTTTTCTTGGTCTACTGCCAGTTGCGAGAATTATATTATCTCCCCAAATAACTTTTTGTTCACCTTCATGATTAATAATAACTTCGTTTTTGGATTTTAAACTTCCAGCGCCTCTTTCATAATGAAGCAATTTTTGCATTGTTTCCGTTTGAAGTAATTTAATATGACAAGAGTATTGAAACTTACGTTCAAAAATGGCTTCGTCTAATGTTTTTTTAACGTCTTTCCAAGCAAGTTCGAACTTACTTCGACC
>JBIIWQ010000212.1:0-4455 GCA_044338805.1 Crocinitomicaceae bacterium | reverse complement strand
TGGTTGATGCAATTCGAATATGCGAAGCCATCGCTAATTCTAATCCTCCACCTAATGCAAAGCCGTTAACAGCTGCAATAACAGGAGTTGAAAGATTTTCCAAGAAATTGAACAGTATTTTTTGACCTTCAAAAGCTAATTCTCCTCCTTGTGAAATAGAAAAATCTGCAAATTCTTTAATATCTGCTCCAGCAACAAAAGCTTTTTCACCTGAACCAGTTAAAATAATAACACCTGTATCCGAATCTTCTTCACCACTCGCTAAAGCACGGTGCAATTCTTCGATTGTTTCTTTGTTTAATGCATTTAATTGAGCAGGACGATTAATCGTGATAATTAAAATCTGTCCTTTTTGTTCAGTGAGAAGATTGTTGTACATGGTAAACTATTAAATTATGTTATGTAAATATAATCGCGTTGAATTGCAATTCAACGGTACCATATTTATTTTTTTGTTTTTTTATAAATTTTAATTCCAATCATTAATCCTATTGCAACTGCGAAGAAGCCGACTGTGCCTTTAATCCAATTTAACGAACCTTGCATTTCCACTAAAAAAACGATTGCAACAAGTGCTAATGTTGCTACTTCATTCCAAATGCGCAAACCGTTTGATTTCCAATTAAAAATTCCTTTTTTTAAATCAAAAAGTATCTTCTGACAAACAAAATGATAGACTAATAACAAAACAACAAAAGCCAATTTAATGTGCATCCAAGGCATTTTCAAAAGTCCGGGATTCGCAATGAGCATCCAAGTTCCAAAAACAACCGTTAGAATCATTGCCGGTGTAGTGATAATCCACCACAATTTTTTTTCCATTTCAATGAATTGTGTGGACAGAATAGCTCGTTCCATTTCCGGTTTTTTCTGCGCTTCTGTATGGTAGATATACAACCGTACGATGTAGAATAAACCTGCAAACCAACTCACCATAAAGATAATGTGTAGCGATTTTATTGTTTGATATGTTTCGAATTCCATTCCTCAAATGTAAGCATGAATTATGAGTTTGGAAACATCTAGCGAATCTAATTCCACCCCGAATGTGATAGGGAGTCAACAATCCCAAATTCCAAATTCCAAATTGTTAAGTATCTTTGTGCTCATTAAAATGAATATCATGAGTGCTTTCGAACTTTCTGAACAAGAAATCCAACGTAGAGAATCGTTGAATAAATTGCGTGAAATGGGAATTAATCCCTATCCTGCAGATTTATATCCAGTAACTGACTATGCGACAGTTATAAAGGATACGTTCGAAGAAGGTAAACAGGTTTGTTTGGCTGGTCGAATGATGAGTCAACGTGACATGGGGAAGGCTTCTTTTGCTGAGTTGCAAGATTCTTCAGGTCGCATTCAGTTGTATTTCAACCGGGATGAAATTTGTCCAGGTGAAGACAAAACCATGTACAATCAAGTTTTTAAGAAGTTATTAGATTTAGGTGATTTCATCGGGGTAAAAGGATACATGTTTACCACGAAAGTTGGAGAAACCTCTGTTCATGTGCAAGAATTTACGTTATTAAGTAAATCATTGAAGCCGCTACCATTGCCAAAAACTGATGCAGAAGGAAAAATTCACGATGCTTTTACAGATCCTGAAATGCGCTATCGTCAGCGTTATGCTGATTTGGTCGTTAATCCGCATGTCAAGGAAATATTCATTAAACGAACAAAATTGTTCACTGCCATGCGTCAATTTTTCAATGATGCTGGATATATGGAAGTTGAAACGCCAGTTTTGCAACCAATTCCTGGTGGCGCAGCTGCTCGACCTTTCATGACGCATCACAATGCATTGGATATTCCTTTGTACATGCGTATTGCCAATGAATTATATTTGAAAAGATTGATTGTTGGTGGTTTTGATGGTGTCTATGAATTTTCTAAAAACTTCAGAAATGAGGGAATGGATAGAACGCATAATCCTGAATTTACTGCAATGGAAATCTATGTTTCATACAAAGATTACAATTGGATGATGGAATTTACGGAACGCCTTTTAGAACATTGCGCGGTGGAAGTAAATGGTTCATCGGAATCAACATTTGGTGAACATAAAATCAATTTCAAAGCGCCCTATAAAAGAGTAACGATGCGCCAATCGATCATTGACTTTACAAGATTTGATATTGGTGGAAAATCAGAAGAGGAATTATTCAATGCTGCAAAAGGAATGGGAATCGCTGTGGATAACACCATGGGGAAAGGGAAATTGATTGATGAAATTTTTGGTGAGAAATGTGAAGGAAATTACATTCAACCGACTTTCATTACTGATTATCCGAAGGAGATGTCGCCATTGTGCAAGGAACACCGGGATAATCCAGAATTGACAGAGCGATTTGAATTAATGGTTTGTGGAAAGGAAGTTGCAAATGCCTATTCGGAATTGAATGACCCAATTGATCAACGAGAACGTTTTGAAGAACAAGTTCGTTTGGCTGAGAAAGGTGATGATGAAGCAGGTCAATTTATTGATTACGATTTCTTACGTTCATTGGAATACGGAATGCCACCAACTTCTGGTTTAGGAATTGGAATGGACCGATTGATCATGTATTTGACAAATAATCCATCTATTCAGGAGGTGTTGTTTTTCCCTCAAATGCGACCTGAGGTTCATGCTGTGAAAATCGAATTAAGCGATAATGAAAAAGTTATTTTTGAAATTATTCAAAAGGAGCAAACAATGGATTTGAATGATTTAAAAGCAAAAGCTAGTCTTTCTGGAAAACAATGGGATTTAAGTATTAAGGCTTTGACGAAACAAGGCTTGCTCAAAGTATCTAAGGTTGATAATGATTTAATTGTTGAATTGGTATAAAACAACAATCTTTGAATCCTTAATTTTCTTTCATTAGTTTTTTGAATTCAATGAATATTGATCAAAGTTAAAGGAAAGATAGTCTAGATTTCCAAATTTATATTGGGGATAGAATTATTTTTTATTAATCTAAGATGCGAGCTTATTGCTTTTCCAAGTGTTTCATGAGAATTATACACTAAATCATGTTTATTGCACATTTCAATAATTATTTTTGTAATAGCCGGATAATGAATATGACACACATTCGGAAAAATATGATGAGCTATATGATGATTAAACCCTCCTAAAATTGAATTAACAATAATATTTTCTGAAGCAAAATCAGTAGTTGTGATTATTTGATGAAGAATCCACGAATATTCTACATTCCCATCGGAATCTGATTGTGGAAAAATTGAATTTTCGGTTAGATGCCCTGTTATTAAAAAGAATGTTGTTAATGCACTTGCAATAAAATTCATAAGAACAAAACCTAATACTATATACGGCCATGAAATCGGTAGGAATATTATTGGTAAAACGATCATATATATCGCATATAACGATTTACAAAGTACTAATTTTAGTAATTCTTTCCGAGCATTAATTTTCGCTGTTTTTTGCACTTTTCGATACGTTAAAAAGTCTTTTATATCTCGAATAAAAAGCCAATTTAGCGTGAAAAATAGATATAATAATGGGGCATAATAAACTTGGAAACGGTGTATTTTTTTATACGCTGAACCGTGATAAAAACGAATAATTTTATTTTCTTTAATATCCAAGTCATGGTCAGGAATATTTGGGGCATCATGATGTGAATCAACATGTCTTAACTTCCATAAAAAATTACTGAGGCCAATCATTTCAAAAATATTTGCTGCAAATGCATTAAACCTAGAATTCTTAGAAAATGAATTGTGTACAGCATCATGCCCAATATTCAAAATGACAATCATTTCAAATAACCCTAATCCACAATAACAAAATAGTAATTGAAGAATTGAAGAATTTGAATCCAGAAGGAAAAAATAGAATAACCAAAAAATAGAAACAAAAACAAATCCCTTGATTATTACTATTAAATTAACGCTTTTGGGATACTTTTTATTTACGAGATAATCATTGGTTAACTGAAACAATTCCAATCTAAAGTCTTCATTAATTGAAGTTTTATAATGTATTTTTTTCATTCTCAATGTGAAACTTATAAGGTTATTATATAATCTTTAAAAAGGAGCGAAAAAATCACTCCTTTTTAAAGCTTAAAATCTAGATTCTATTTTTTCGAGTTGATTGGCTTCTTGCTTTTTAATACATTGAAACCAACACTTAATCCTGCCATTCCTCCTCCTTTTCTTGAAGAATAAAATACATTTACAGGAATGTTTAAGGATCCTGCTCTAAATGTTCTACCGATTGCCATAACGAACATTGTGCTAATAGCAAATCGGCCTCTTGTATCTGCGTGTTTACTTGAAAAATTGTATTTTGAGTTTAATGTTGAAACTTCTGGCGCTTGAAAATAACCATTTGTGAAATATTCTGGGTGAGCGACTGGATCATTCAATTCTGTCATTGTATAATTAGCCCAATCCTCATTGTTAAAATAGGTGTCTTTATCTCCAAATGTACCTTCAGTA
>JBIIWQ010000211.1:0-4466 GCA_044338805.1 Crocinitomicaceae bacterium | reverse complement strand
TATGACGGAACAGCTTATTCTGGTGGTACTATCTATGGTAATGCATATCCAACACCTGATAATGCCGCATTCGATATTAATTCAAATTTCACTGTTGCAAACAATGGTCAAGGTTTGGGATATGGCATAACTGATGTATTTATTTCAAAATATTCTTCTGATGGGTCATCTATGATTTGGACAACATTTTTAGGTGGTGGCGATAATTTGCAAGGAACTGAAACAGCAAATAGTTTAATCTGCGATAACCAAAATAATGTATATATCTATGGCGCTACTTCAAGTATAGATTTTCCTATTCAAGGAGGCTACCAACCTGCTCATGCTGGGGGTGTTGCTAATTCAAATTACCTGCAAAATGGCGTTTATTTTGCAAATCAGGGTACAGATATCTATGTTGCAAAAATTAGTGCGAATGGTCAAAATTTATTGGCTTCAACCTATATGGGAGGAACATTTAATGATGGTATTAATTATAAAGTCACATCAGGAACATATAGTTCTTTTGCTGACTATGACTCATTAACCCCAAATTATGGAGATCAATTCAGAGGCGAAATAATGTTGGATGAAAATGGTAATTGTTTAATCGCTTCATGTTCGCGATCGCTAGATTTTCCTGTACTCAATGCTTTTCAACCTGCAAATGCCGGAATGCAGGATGGTGTGATTTTTAAACTTAGTCCTAATTTAAATTCTTTAATTTGGTCATCCTATTATGGAGGTTCAAATAATGACGCTTGTTATTCAGTAAAAGTCGATTCAAGTTTTAATGTTGTTTTTGCTGGAGGAACATGCTCTTCAAATTTAAACTATACAGCCTCTGGATGGCAACCAGTTTATAATGGAGGTAAAGCGGATGGGTATATAGTGAAATTAGACCCATTAGGAACAACAGTGCAATTTGCGACTTATATTGGAACTGCAAATTCAGATCAGACGTTTTTTATTGAAATTGATCGAATTGATAATATTTTTGCTGTTGGCCTTGCTGCTGGCGGTTTGTTTCCTGTAATAAATGCAGGATATTCAAATCCGAACAGTTCCCAATATATTATCAAATTAAATCCTTCACTAAATACTGTATTGAATTCTACTGTTTTTGGAAATGGAAGTGCTATTTCAAATATTTCTCCATCTGCATTTTTAGTTGACATATGTGGGAATATTTATGTCTCTGGATGGGGAGCTCACATACTACAGAATTCTCCACTAAGTGGAATGCCTGTAACAGCAAATGCATTTCAAAGTGTCTCTCCAAATGGCTTTGATTTTTATTTATTTGTATTAGAACGTGATTTTTCTAATATCCTTTACGCTTCTTATTTAGGTGGCAGTTCAGCTAGCGAACATGTGGATGGAGGAACGTCTCGTTTTGATAAAAATGGAGTTGTTTATCAATCAGTTTGTGGCGGTTGTGGTGGATTTTCTGATTTTCCAACTACGCCTGGAGCATGGTCGAATACGAATCTAAGTTCGAATTGCAATAACATTGTTTTTAAATTTGATTTTCAACTAATCCCGAATGCTGAATTCACGGCTAATCAAACCTTAGGTTGTGCAACATTTAATGTTGTTTTAGATAATTTTTCCACAACTTCTGATTCTTATTTATGGGATTTCGGGAATGGGGATACTTCTTCTGTAATCTTCAATCCTTCAATTACTTTTGATACACCTGGGGTATATGATATCTATTTATACGTGACTGATAGTGTCTGTTTGTTAACCGATACAGCAATGATCACAATCACTGTAACTGATTCTATTCAATTGAATGTCACGAATACAATACAATTGTGTTCGCCAGTTGAAATTAATTTGTTGGCTAATAGTAATGGAACGGCTGATTATTTTATTTGGTCGTCATCTATGGCTTTTCTTGACACCTTGAATGCTGACATTACAGATTCAGTTTTAACAATTATCCCTCCTGGAACAACAACATATTATGTAATGGCGGGCAATAGCGGTTGTTCTCATGTTGATAGTGTTCAGGTAGAATTCACAAGTTCCTCACTTGTTTTAAATGCCAACGATTCAATTTGTTCTGGTGAAACAACCTTGGTTACAGCTATAAATCTTAATCCTCTAATTACTTTTACTTATGCTTGGAGTCCAGCATCAATAATTGTTGTTCCATCTGTTTCAAATATGATTCAAGTTCAACCTTTAACTTCTCAGTATGTTTATGTCACTGCGTCTGCTTCGAATGGCTGTATTATTGAGGATTCAATTTGGATTGCCGTAAGTTCCATTTCTTCTAGTTCTGTGATTGCTTCTGCTTCTGAAATTTTAGTTCCCGAAGGTGGAACAACAACATTAATTGGTCAACCAAATGGATTGAGTTATCAATGGACACCGGCTGCAGGTGTTACAAATCCGAATATGCAATCAACAACTGCAACTGTTGAACAAACGACAATATATACCTTAACTGTTAGTGATGGTATTTGTGAAAAATCGGATACAGTTTTAGTAAAAGCATATAGCTTTATTTGCGGTGAACCTTTTATTTATGTTCCAAATGCATTTTCTCCAAACGGTGACAAAGAAAATGATGTTTTGTATGTGCGTGGGCAATTAATTGAAGGAATGGTATTCAGAATATTCGATCGTTGGGGAGAAATGGTCTTCGAATCGTTTGATAGGTTGAACGGTTGGGATGGTACATTTAGAGGAAAAGCTCTTGATCCAGATGTGTATGATTATTATTTAAAAGCAATTTGTATTGATGGTGAAGAATCAATCATCAAAGGGAATATTTCCTTGTTAAAGTAAAGCAAAATGTTACATTTGTGTAGAGACAAAACATATACAGATGAAAAAAATAATCACCCCAAAATCAGAAAAATTTCTTGAAAAATATTTGAATAACCCAAGTCCAACAGGCTTTGAATCTGAAGGTCAAAAATTGTGGTTAGAATATATTAAACCATACATTGACGAATATTTTACGGATAATTATGGTTCTGTTGTTGGAGTCATCAATCCGAAAGCGGAGTACAAAGTTGTAATTGAGGCACATGCCGATGAAATTTCTTGGTTTGTTCATTATATCACCAAAGATGGCTTCATCTATTTGCGAAAAAATGGTGGTTCAGACCACATGATTGCTCCTTCAAAACGGGTGAACATACATACTGATAAGGGAATTGTGAAAGCAATTTTTGGGTGGCCAGCAATTCATATGCGTCAACAAAAAGAAGAAACTCCAAGTTTAAAAAATATCTTTTTGGATTGCGGTTGTGATACGAAAGAGGAAGTAGAGAAAATGGGAATTCATGTTGGCTGTGTAGCAACATTTGAGGATGAATTTATGATCTTGAATAAAAATCGATATGTTGGTCGTGCATTGGATAATAGAATGGGAGGTTTTATGATTGCTGAGGTTGCCCGATTAATGAAAGAAAATGACATCAAATTACCATTTGGATTATACATTGTTAATTCCGTTCAAGAAGAAGTTGGATTGCGCGGTGCAGAAATGATTGCGCAACGAATCAAACCAGATGTTGCAATTGTAACAGATGTTTGTCACGATACGCATACTCCAATGGTTGATAAAATTGAAAATGGAGACCTTAAGTCGGGAGATGGACCTGTATTAACATATGGTCCAGCAGTGCAAAACAACTTATTAAAACAAATAATTGCAACAGCAGAAAAGAATAAAATTCCTTTTCAACGAGCCGCTGCTTCTAGAGCTACAGGAACAGATACAGATGCTTTTGCCTATTCAAATGAGGGTGTTACGAGTGCATTGATTTCTCTGCCATTGAGATATATGCATACAACCGTTGAAACAGTGCGTAAAGAAGATGTGGAAAATACTATTAGGTTGATTTTAGAAACGATAAAAGGAATAAAAAAAGGGCAAGATTTTAGGTATTTCAACTAGTTTGGCTTTCAAGAATGAGCTAAGTTTATTATCAGTTGAAAATAGTATATTTGAATACTTATTGTAATTTTAAAACAAAAACCAACTATTATGAAAAAACAATTACTTTTTGGATTAGGTTTACTGCTTTCGGCATCTACTTTTTCACAAACATTTTTAGATAATTTCGATGCATATACGCCAGGTATAAAGCTTTGTCCGCAAAGTGCAGGAGCTTGGACTACTTGGAGCAATGCACCAGGCGGAGCGGAAGATGTTAATGTTTCGAATGCGGCTTCTTCTAGTCCATCAAATTCATTGTATTTCTCATCTACCGCTTCAACAGGAGGCCCTGTAGATTTAGTACGTCACTTTGGTGTTTTAAATACGGGTCAGTTTGTTTTGGATTTCAACATTAAGGTTAATGCAGGTAAAGCTGCTTATTTCAACCTACAGAAAACTGCTGTAATGGGTAATACTTATGCATTGGATGCTTTTTTTAGAGACAATGGAACATTAGTTTTTAGTCAAGTTTCAAATTTTTCAGCAACTTATCCTCAAGGATCATGGTTTAATTTCCGTTTAG
>JBIIWQ010000210.1:0-4482 GCA_044338805.1 Crocinitomicaceae bacterium | reverse complement strand
CGAACCGATTCTATCGCATATGTTGCAAGGCATTGAAAAGGATGAAAATCCAATGCTAATAAATCCTGCTTTCGACAAAGAATTAGAAACAATTTACGAAGACGATTATTTAGTTGTCATCAACAAACCTGCAGAATTTTTATCTGTTCCAGGGAAAAATATTCAAGATTCCGTTTACGACCGCATGAAATTGAAATATCCTGAAGCAAAAGGACCATTGATTGTTCACCGTTTAGATATGTCAACTTCTGGTTTAATGCTCATTTCAAAAACGAAAGAGGTGCATAAAAACTTGCAAAGACAATTTCTAAATCGAGTAGTTAAAAAACAATATGTTGCACTTTTAGATGGGATTATTGAAATGGAGGAAGGAGTAATTGAGTTGCCATTGCGCGTAGACTTAGAGAATCGACCACAACAATTAGTTTGCTTTGAGCATGGAAAAAGGGCCTACACCAAATGGAAAGTTTTAGAACGCTTGAACAATCAAACACGAATTCAATTTTTTCCAGTAACGGGTCGAACGCATCAATTACGTGTGCATGCATCACATTCTCTAGGATTAAATTGCGCCATTATTGGAGATGATTTATATGGTGTCAAAGCCAATCGTTTGTACTTACATGCTGAATCAATTGAATTCCAACACCCAATTACAAAAGTAAAAATGGTGATAAGTAGTGAAGCAGATTTTTGAGTGAAGTTAATACCTGTTTTGGGACAAATTCCTATAAAATAAGACTTATTCCTTGAAAATAAGTGAGATTTGAATCAAATATCATTCGCTAAGAACTTGATTTAGTAAAATCAATTTTTGTTACACTCTTCGCATTTACCGTTCTTTTTGACTGAATAAAAAACAAATTTACGCTCCGCCGTTATTTCGAAAGTTTCAATTATTACATCAAAACCTTCTTTCGAAAACTCAGTAAATTCATCATCAATTGTATTTGTAATTTCTGCTATGTGAGATGCTAACACAAAACCTTTACATTTTTGACATAGCGCAACTTTTGATTTTTTGTTGGTCATTTTAAATCCCTCAATTCAATCTTTATAAATGTTTAGCAATAACTTTTATTAACAATTTTATACAGTTATTAGAAATAACAACTCGTGTGCTTAATTGTTCATTTAATTTTTATAATAAATCAAGAAAAAATAGGGCTTTAAGATTAAAAAACACCGATTAAAATCTCTTTTTCAGAACATGAGTTTTTGTTTTTTAACTCTTGAAAAAAATGAAACTATTCGATATTGTTGTAATGATCATTCAGTAAATAGAATCCAGAATAAAAATCAAAAGGTTTTAGTTAAAATAGTATAAGTATTTCAATTAATAAAGGTGAAATTTCACATCAATTTGTTGCGTAATTGTTTTCGACAGCAAAAAGCTAAAAGTCTTATGGACGTCTTTTTTATGGCCTACAATAATCAACTTTCCTCATGACATCTGTCAACTATTCTTCAAAATTCAGTTCCGATATTTGAGTAAATAATATTTTTTTTAAAGAATATGACCGAGTTACACCTACACTTGCTAATAAATCATCTTCCAATTTTCGGATCTATTTTGGGAACTTTAGTTTTAGTACAAGGCCTTTGGTTAATAAATGGCCAAGTTAAAATAGCATCATACACTATATTAATAATTTCAGCAATTGGAACTTGTATTGCTTTTTTTACTGGGGATGGAGCAGCAAAAGCGGTTAAAAATATTGATGGCATCAATAAAGACATGATTAGTGAACATGCAGAGTTTGCTGTTTTTACCTTAATGATTTTAATACTATTAGGTAGTACATCAATCTTTGGAATATACTTGACGATTAGAAAATCTAATTTTACAACGGTGATAGCAATCTTAATTCTTCTTATTTCCCTTTCGAGTTTCATTCTAGTTTTAAGAACAGGGTATTTAGGTGGACAAATTAGACATACTGAAATCAACAATCCAAATTTGACAAAACAAGGATTGTTGGAAGAAAATCAAAAGTCTCAATAATTAACTCAAATGAAAAACAATATGATGAAACAGATAATTTTTATACTGAATATTACACTAATAACATGGTTAACTTCTTGTTATAATATTTCAAATGAACCTGCAAATCAAATTGATGCCACTAAAATTCAAAAGGATACACTATCAAAAATGAACCTTCAAAAAACAAACATTGAAGACACTGCTGAATCAAACAAGGGATATGATGAAAAAGATGATAATGACTGAATTTGACTTACAAAATAATTTTATATGTCGAAACAGGATTGAGTTGGTAATTAAAATTAAGGTATTGACAATGAGTTGTGCTTCATATAGTCTTGATTCAGTGCATTTAATACTTTCATCGTGATTATTAGAGAACCATTAGGTACAATCCAAAAAAAACAGAATAATGATGAACCTAGAAAGCATTAAAGCAGATCATGCAATAAAATATCCATTATATTATGATTTCTGTAAAGAGCTTGTAAATCAAATTAATCCATTATTAGTGGAAAATGATATTTACATGGGATTTCCTGTTGAATTTAGGGTGAAAACGTTAGAATCAGTATTAAATAAACTAGAAAGAAATACTTTAGAAGTTAAATGCGTTGAGGATATCATTGACTTTGCTGGAATAAGAATAATATGCCTTTTTCATAATGACTTGAACGTAATTGAATCGTTGTTAGCTGATAATTTTGTAGTCCATAAAAAGGAAAATACGGTAAGTCGATTAAATGATAACTCATTTGGATATGAGTCAATTCATTTTGTAATCTCACCAAAACCTGAATGGTTTAGAATTCCAACTTTTAAAAAACATAAAAATTGTAAAGTTGAAATTCAATTGAAAACTGGGGCTCAACATATTTGGGCAGCTGCATCTCATTTACTGCAATATAAGAGAGAATTGGACATTCCTTTTGAGTTAAGAAGAACAATAAATAGAGTAGCGGCATTATTAGAAATAGTCGATTTGGAATTTGAACGAGTAGAATCGGAAAGAAAGAGATACTTAGGGAAAATTATTAGCGGCTTTACGGAAGATGATAGCCTCAATATTGACAAACTCAAATATATTTTAGATAAAAATCTGCCTTCACAAAACAAATATTATGATGAACCTTATTCTGAAATGTTGTCAGAATTGAATGATTTAGGAATCAACTCAATGGACAAACTAGAAACATTATTAAAGAAACATTTTCCCAAACTAAAGTTGGAAAGTGATGGGTTAGTCGAACGACGCCAAAAAGAAAATCCAGACAATTTAGAAATAGGATATCAACATGCTGGATTTGTTAGGCGCTCTTTGCGAGAAGAATTTGGTGAAAAAGCAAAAAAATATTTCGATAAAAAATTAAATTTATTATGATTTGAAAGTATATATAACCTTTTAGTAAGTAATTTTTTAAAGAATGTTTAGAAGTTAAAGACTATTAAAAACGCACATTCCTTTCATAATTCTCTCATGAGATTACGATCGATTCAGCACTGAAGGTTGCTGGTTTCCATATATTATTAGGTAATATGTACTTTTGTACAATGAATTATTTCAATCAAGATTCCGAACGTTTAGTTTACAGAAAATTATCTGAAGCTGATATTCCACTTTGGACAGAATTTTTCATTGATAACAACCTACTACATTTTCTTGGTTTAGATCTATCTAAATCTCATCTAGAATTGGCAAAAGGATGGATTACACGTCAATTTCAACGCTACGAAGAAGAAGGATTAGGACATTTAGCCGTAATTGAAAAAGCAACAGGTAAGTTGATTGGAATGACAGGTATTATTCCCCGAGAAATAGAAGGGAATTCTTATTTTGAAATCGCCTACTCTTTTATTCCAAGCTATTGGGGAAAAGGATTTGCATCTGAAGCATCTCAACAAATGAAAAGATTCGGTCTCGAAAACAAGGTTGCTAATCAATTTATTTCAATCATTGACTTAGAAAATTTTGCGTCACAAGCTGTAGCGAGAAAAAATAATATGGAAATAATCTTCAATTCTACCTATGAAGGCATGGAAGTGTTTATTTTTGGGACAGGTAATCATAAATAGAATTTCAACTATGACATTCCTATCAATACTAAACAACTTTGGAAAACACCTTTAATAAATTTGGTTTTCTAACTGAAAACATCATCAAAATGGTTATGTTGATAATTTGGACCATTACCCAATGAAAAGGGAATTGGGTGATAAATACTGACAATGTTTATTCAACCATTTAAGTCAATTATTTATTTAGGAATCTCAGATTCTAATGTTTTTAAGAAAGACATTAATTCTTTTATCCTATATCGAATTATTTCTGTTACAACAAGGTGTACAATATTTTAATTCACTTTGTTTTCTATCTTCGCAATGGAATGTGTTAAATAACAGGAGTCAAAGTTAAGCTATAAAACCAAATTCATTAAATTTAAGTTTTATGGCAGAAGAAAGAAAAAAGTACGACAAGGAGTTTAAGCTCACAGTTG
>JBIIWQ010000209.1:0-4495 GCA_044338805.1 Crocinitomicaceae bacterium | reverse complement strand
GTACTTTTTTCTTTCTTCTGCCATAAAACTTAAATTTAATGAATTTGGTTTTATAGCTTAACTTTGACTCCTGTTATTTAACACATTCCATAACATCAATTTATATTCTAGTGTGAGAATTTATACGTTTGAGTGAGGAAAAGATTCTTGAAGGTGTTAAAAGATATTATTTGTTGAATAAATGATTCCACGAAACTGCGTTTCCACTGTAACCTTTCTCTCCAATTTTCGATATACCAATTTGGGTATGAAATTTGATTTTGCCCATTTCAAAATTTGATTTTTCTTATAATATGAAGCATTTTTACCTTTTCTTTGTCTTCTCGGGTTTGTTTCTTTATTCTTCTGCACAAGAAGAAGATGAGTCGTGTTTACCTCCGAATAAAAAAGTATTGAAATTAATTGAAACTGCCAGTGCTGCATCGGATGCAAAAACAGCTGTGGATAATTTTAATGCTGCAATTGAAGCAGTTCCGGACAATGCAATGGTTTATTATGAATACGGAATGTATGCCTATTTTTCTGGATTAGATTATTACGATAAACAGCCAAATCCAGCAATGGGAGACAAGAGTTTTCAGAAAGCTGAAGAGATGTTTATGAAAGCATTAGAAATTTGTTCTGATTATCATGCAAATTGTTCCTATTATTTGGGTGTAATCAATTATACTCAGCAACAAAAGCCAGAAGCAATTAAATGGTTCAATGTTTTCAAAAAGTTTAAAAATTCAGATAATTCGCGTTACCCAGATGATTTTAATCAAAAAATGAACGATGTCAACGCAGTATTAAAAGAACTTGATGCAGAACAAGAATTATTAAGCAATGAAGTTCCATTTGCTCCATCAATTGTAAAAAATGTGAGCACGGCAGACAAGGATGAATATTTTCCAATGATTTCACCTGACAATGAGTTGATTTTTTATACACGAAAAGTAGACGATGCCCAATTGGGTGATTTAGTTTCTAAATGGGTTGAAAAATTTACCTTTTCTCAACGATCTGATATCAAGTCTCCATTCAGTTCAGGTGAATTCTTGAAACCACCATTTAACGATGGAACATTTACAAATTATGGAGCTGCAACATTATCTGTTGACAACAAAGAAATGATTATTTGTGCTTGTAAAAAAGAACAAGTTTTTGGTCAGGATTATTTGAATTGTGACCTCTACACAACAACCTACGCAAGATCTGGAGATGGCGGAAATGATTTTACATGGTCTACATTGAAAAATATGGGTTCTGATATTAATACCAAAGATGGCTGGGAAGCACAACCTTCGCTTTCTGCGGATGGAAATACCTTGTTTTATACCGCTGCTCGACCAACAACCCGCGACAATGATATCTTTATTGCAAAAAGAAAAGAAGATGGAACATGGGGAGCAGCTCGACCATTTGATGAAATAAACACAGATGGTAAAGATAAAAGTCCATTTTTGCATCAAGACAGTGAAACCTTGTATTTTGTATCTTCCTGCACCGATTCGCGCAAAGGCGTTGGAGGTTTAGATATATTTTATATCAGAGAATCAAGTGAAGGTTGGTCTGAACCAAAAAATATTGGTTATCCTATTAATTCAAAAGAAGATGAACTAGGTTTGTTTGTTTCAACCGATGGAAAAATCGCTTATTATTCTTCGAGAGTTGGTGGAAATTGGAACATTTACTCTTTTGAACTATACGAACAAGCGCGTCCAAAGGCTGTTGCCATTTTAAAAGGTGAATTAAAAGATGAATCTGGAGACCCGGTGAAGGATGCTACGATTGAAATCACGTATGCTGGTTCAGATGCGGTAACACAAGTTAAAGTGAATGGTGACGATGGAAAGTATGCTACTGTTGTGAAGCTGGACACCAAACAAGACGTGATGGTGACAGTGAAAAAAGAAGGGCATGCATTTGACTCTAAATTAATTGCAAAAGAGGAATTTAAAACGGATGTTGTTACAATTCGCGACAAAGATCTTACAGTGAAAGAATTGAAAGTTGGTGAAGCATATACGATCAATGATATCTTATATACAACTAACTCTGCTGTCCTAAGTGAAAAAGCGAAATTTATTTTACGTGGATTTAGTCGTTTTTTGTCAGAAAACCCTTCGATTACAGTTTCAATTCAAGGTCATACAGATGATGTTGGTGATGATAAACAAAATTTAGTGTTATCTGAAAATAGAGCAAAAGGAGTAAAAGATTATTTGGTTTCCTTAGGAATTGATAATGAACGTTTATCAGCGAAAGGATTTGGTGAAACACAGCCGAAATTGGAGAACTCTTCAGAATTAAATAGAGCAAAAAACAGAAGAACAGATTTTGTGATTGAAACGCTTTAAAGGATTCGTTATTTGGGATTGATGATTCGGGATTGAAACTTGAAAGAGAATTCTTTGGTATTATAGGATTCTTCATATAGATGTGGATAATATTTCTGCATTTCTGCATTCATGAGCTTGATAGGCACATCATCGAAAGTTCCATAGTTGAATTTATATTCCATGAATCGTTTTCCTTGTTCATATTCTTGAAAAAGAGAATCTGTTTCTCCATCCCAATCGAGGGGAGTTACGTTTGAAATTTTACATATTCGCTGATCAAAAGCTGGAGTACATTTTACCCATTTGTTATTGATGAAAAGTTCAACAAATCCGTGAAAAACTATTTCCTCTCTTCTCAAATAGTGAGTCAATTTTTCAACTCCAATGTGATTCGTTACGATTGCATATCCTAAACGTGAAGGAATTCCAAACTTTCTAGCACAAGCAGCCAAAACAGTCGATTTCTCAACACACCAGGCTCTTTTTTTAAGCAGTACATTCGATGCCATCAAACCATTTTCTGTTAAATCAAGGTGATATGGGTCATACAGGAATGCATCTCGAACAAGGAAATAGAGTTGAATCGCTAATTCTTTCGGCTCTAGCCGGGAATTAATGTTTATTGTGAATTCATCAAAATTTGGATGATTGAAATCTAAAAAGCGTGTATCTTTTAAATATTCTTCCATTATAGCTTATAATTCACTTTATTTGTTTCGCAATTTTAAGCATTTTATGAATACTCGGCAAACTGAAAATAGCGAATCTTTATACAATAGTCCTAATCTGATGCTTGCTCGTTTAAAAGAAAAAGTATTTGGCACTGAAAAACCTGATAATTACACACAAGTTACCTTCTATTTGAATTTCGTATTTTGGATTATCTTTTTCATTTGGAGTTTTGCGAGCTACCTTACTATTTCTTACCGTCATTTAATTTTTGAACAGAAGAAAATTCCAGTTGAATTGATTATTAAAGAGAGGGGCGAGGTACTTGGTTTTCAATCAACTGATTTTTTGCACCGTTTGTTGACATTTCACGCGGTCAGCCTAATTTGTTGGATGCTTGTTTTTATTGGACTTGTTTTAATTTGGAGGAAGAATGAAAAATTTGCCTACTTTTTCTTCGGAGGAATGGTGGTCTATGCATTCATGCTTATTTTTTATTTGAATTTCGACTATTTCATGGAGGATACAACAACCTTCGATAAAATCATTTTATTAGCGATGAATGCGAATGCACTGATGTATTTCTTCCTTTTACGCAAGGAAAAAAAAGGAGGTTCACTCAGTTTTTTTGGTGAAGACGAAGAAGATGAATGAGTTGTTCAATTTTTTGATCGGGTTCATCTACAATCAATTGTGCTTTTAAATATGTGTTTTCTCGTCCCAAAAGTTTCTCAGTAATAAAAGCTTGTAATTGCCCTTCATTTAAATTTGCAATTAATGGACGCTTATTTTGACCTTCCTTTAATCGAAGTAGCAACGTTGAAGGTTTAACACGCAAGTAAAGCGTAATCCCTTTTTCATTGAGTTTTTTCATTAAATCATTATAGATAGGAAGTCCGCCGCCAGTTGAAACAATGTAATTTTCATTACTGTCTAATTGCTCGATAAATTCTTTCTCTAACTGACGAAAATAAGCTTCACCTTTTGCCTCAAACAATTCAGTAATCGTATTGCCTTCTTGATTTGAAATTTCTTTGTCAGTATCAATGAATTGATAACCAATAGCTTTAGCTAATTTCTTTCCAAGTGTCGATTTTCCAGCACCCATGAACCCGATTAGAAAAATAGTTTTCATGATACAAAGAAAAGTAAAATGCTCGATTTATTAAGAAAAGTTTAATTTGAATTTGGTTTAATATCCAGATAGTTAGTGATACAGTTTGATATTTTTATAAAAAAAACTGAAATCAACTTGTTAAACAAAATAAAACTAATATCTTTGCACCCGCGTTAGCGTTGAATGAAGCTTTAAATCTTCTAAATCGCAAAACCAAGATTCCGTAGCTCAGCTGGTAGAGCAATACACTTTTAATGTATGGGCCCTGGGTTCGAATCCCAGCGGGATCACAAGAAAGCCTCCTTTTTAAGGAGGCTTTTTTCATTTAGCCCCAAAACACAAGGGATTTAATGTTTCACAAGTAGACATTGACAACAAACAAAATCAA
>JBIIWQ010000208.1:0-4506 GCA_044338805.1 Crocinitomicaceae bacterium | reverse complement strand
TCAATTACTTTCAATCCACCGCCTTTGCATGTTTCACATCTTCCACCAGAAACATTAAATGAAAATCTACCTGCCTTATAACCTCGAATTTGAGCTTCTGGCAAACCTGCAAACAACGACCTGATTTCGTCAAATACTTTGGTATAAGTAGCAGGATTTGAGCGTGGTGTTCTGCCAATCGGGCTCTGATCAATTTCAATCACTTTATCTAATAGTTCTAATCCTTCAATGCTTTTGTATGGCAATGGCTTTTTTACTCCATTATAAATATGAGCCAACAAAATTGGATAAAGTGTTTGATTCACCAAAGATGATTTTCCACTTCCAGAAACACCTGTAACACAACAAAATGTTCCCAATGGGATTTTCAACGTCACATTTTTCAAATTGTGTCCTGTAGCTCCTTTTAAAACAAGGTGTTTTCCGTTTCCTTTTCTACGCTTTTTCGGAATTTCAATTTTCAATTCACCCGTTAAATACTTTGTTGTTAAGGAATCAACGGTATTCAACTCAGAAATCGGTGCGGCATTGATAATTTGCCCACCGTGAATTCCAGCACCAGGACCAATATCAACAACAAAATCTGCTGCTTCTATCATTTCCTTATCATGTTCAACAACAATAACAGAATTTCCAGCATCTCTCAATCGTTTCAACGATTTAATCAAACGTGTATTATCTCGCTGATGCAATCCGATTGAAGGTTCATCTAAAACATACAATACGTTCATTAATTCAGAACCTATTTGCGTTGCTAACCGAATTCGTTGCGCTTCGCCTCCTGATAGCGTTTTAGCTGAACGGTGCAATGTCAAATATTCCAATCCTACTTCCAACACAAAATTCAAACGTGTTTTAATTTCCTTTAAAATCTCCTTCCCAATAAATAACTGATCCGAAGTCATTTTAGCTTCTAATTGTTGGAACCAATTGGATAATTCTATCAAATCCATTTGAGCCAAATCACCAATGTGCTTGTCATCAAATTTGAAGAAATGCGCCTCTTTTTTTAACCGTGTTCCTTCGCAAGTTGAACAAATAACTTTATTCATAAAACTTTGCGCCCAGCGTTGAATTGGAGCTGAACTTTCTTCTGAATGCCGAGAAACAAAATTGATGATTCCTTCAAACACAACAGTATTATTCTTTTTTGAACGCTCAATGTCTTCATTACCATAAAGCAAGACGTTCATGATATCTTCAGGAATTTCTTCCAAAGGAGAAGTGATAGAAAAGTCTTCCTGTGTTAAATAGCTTTCCAACTTATCAAAAATCCACGTTTTTTTGTATTCTCCAAGTGGAGCAAAACCACCTTTTTTAATCGATAATTTTGGGTTTGGAATAATCTTAGTGATATCTGCTTCCGAAACTTCGCCTAAACCACTGCATGTTTGACATGCTCCATAAGGGGAATTGAATGAAAACAAACTAGGTTCTGGCTCAGGATAAGAAATCCCAGACGTTGGGCACATTAACGAACGACTAAAGTGGCGTACCTTCTCCGTTTCGAAATCCAATACCATCATGGCTTTATTTCCATGTTTCATGGATGTGATCACAGAATCATAAATCCGTTTGCGGTCTGTTTCTGCGATTTGTAAACGGTCAATCACCAAATCGATATCGTGAATTTTGTATCGATCCAAACGCATTCCTTTTTCAATGTCTTTGATCTCTCCATCGATTCGAACTTTTGTAAAACCCATTTTTTGGATTTGCTCAAACAATTCGCGGTAATGGCCTTTTCGACCTTTCACTTTTGGTGCTAGGAAAATAACTTTCTTCCCTTCATATTGCTCAATAATCAAATCCACAATCTGATCATCGGAATATTTCACCATTTCTTCCCCTGTTTCATAAGAATAAGCAATACTTGCTCGAGCATACAACAAACGAAGGAAATCATATATTTCAGTTATTGTTCCAACCGTAGAACGCGGAGAACGAGAAACCGTTTTTTGTTCAATCGAAATTACAGGGCTTAAACCGTTGATTTTGTCAACATCAGGACGTTCCAATCCACCAAGGAATTGACGAGCATAAGCAGAAAACGTTTCGATATAACGTCTTTGTCCTTCCGCAAAAATGGTGTCAAATGCCAAGGAAGATTTACCACTTCCACTCAATCCAGTAAAAACAACCAATTGATTGCGTGGTATTTTAAGATCAATATTTTTTAAATTATGTTCTCTCGCTCCAAATACTTCGATATATCCGTCTTCTGGTTCTTTCAATTTATTGGTATGATTTATACGGTTTAAGTTTGCAGTTCTTTGCCGGAAGTTTCACCGTGTAGGAATGATTTTTAATTGTCAATTTATTCGTCAATATCCACGGATTCAATTTCATCAAAATCTTATAATTAATTCCCTGTGCCTTTGACCATTCTGCCAAGTTTGCAATTGAACTTTTAACTACAACATTTTTTGTGCAAAATGGTTCATACATCTCTATTTTCTTCGAATCGTAACCATACATTTCAGGATGCTCAAAAATTAATTTTACTGCTAAAATTCGATACACATATCGTCCAGTTTCAGAGTTCATGTGCGTATCAAAATAATTATCTGTTTGTTGCCAACGCATATCACTTCTCACTCCACCAATTCCTCTATTATAAGAAGCTGCAGCCAATACCCAGTTTTTCAACGTATCGTGTGCATATTTCAAATATTCACAAGCAGCAATTGTGCTTTTCTCAATATTCAGTCTTTCATCCACTTCATCATTCATGATCAAATCATGTTCTTTTGCTGTGCCGGGCATGAATTGCCAAAAACCTTGAGCACCAGCTGGACTAACGGCCTGAATTAAATTGCTTTCAATCACTGCTAAATATTTGAAATCCTCTGGAATTCCATTTGCTTTTAAAATGCTTTCAAGTTCAGGGAAATATCGATTTGCTCGTTTCAATGCTTGGATGGTTGAACTTTGAAAATAGGCGTTCACCAACAATTCTTTGTCTAAACGTTCGCGAATATCATCATCTTCTAAATTTACTGTTTGTCCGCAAAAAACAAGTGTTTTAGAAAGATTAGGAAGGATATGGTGCCCTGAAACATTTTTAATAACTGTTTCAGAATTCACCTTTTTCACAGTCTGGTTACAAGCTGTAAAAAGGATAATAATTAGAATTGAGAGAGTTAATTTCATTTGATTAAAATAGCAAACGAAATTAAGGAAATTGCAAGACTTAATCTTATTTCTTTTGAGGAAATTTAATTGTATTTCGGTATAGATAACCGAAAACGAATATAAAATAAACTAGGAAGAATGAAATTGGCAGTATTATTCCCAAATGAATAAGGTTAATCATAATAATTGAAAGAATAAACGAAAATAATCCAATCACAAAAAAGACAATCCACACTTGTTTATCATTAAATCCTGCATAAACTAAATGGTGCGTTGTATGATCTTTTCCCCCAACCATTGGTGACTTTCCTTGTTTCAATCGGTTAATTACAACAGTTAATGTATCAGCTGCTGCTGGCGTAAATGCAATTAATGTCACAATTACACTTGCCCAACTATTCGTTTCAGTCAACGCACTTACGTTCCATAATGAATTGGCTTCCAGCATCACCCATAAATATTTTTGCTGGATGCAAGTTAAAATATAAAAACCCCATTATTGATCCAATTATTGAAATCAATGATAGTGTCCAAATGTCGATATTAAATCCAAAAATCAACCAACCGCCAACTAAACATGATAATAGAATAAAAAATACTGTAGTAGCAGTTATGCCATCCATATTATCCAACATATTTAAAGAGTTCATTACAATAATAACCCAAGCAACAGTTAAAATTGTGTCAATCCAAAAAACATGAAACAAATCAATTACAGTTCCAGTTGCAACCAGTATAAGTCCACAACTTATTTGTATGAATAGTTTTCCTAATGGCTGTGTGTTGTATGCATCATCTGCCAATCCCATTAAAAATGCAATAGTACCTCCAACAAACAATCCAATGTATTCTTTATTATGGAAGATATTATTCTCAAAAAAGACGATTGAAAAACCAATAGCGGAAAAAACAAAAACAATAAAAAATGAAATTCCTCCTAAAGATGGCTTTGATTCATTACTCCAACGAATAGTAACATCATTTTTATTCCTTATCCCCAAAGAACGAGAAAAACGCAATAAAAGTCCATTACACAAAAATGAAATTAAAAACCCACCAATTCCAAACCCAACAATTTGTAATATACCTAGCACTGACATTTATTCTATTTAAATGGAGAAGCAAATATATTAAAATCTTTTCCGATTTTATCTTTATCTGAAACAATTGGATTAATTATTTTCCAATCGATGGCTAAATCGGGATCATTCCACATGATAGTTTCCTCATGTTGAGGTGAATAATAATTGCTGCATTTGTAGGAGAAAATTGTATCATCCTCTAAGGAGCAAAAGCCATGCGCAAAACCAGCGGGAATCCAAAATTGGAGTTTATTATTTTCAGTAAGTTCAACTAGCTGATATTGTCCAT
>JBIIWQ010000207.1:0-4514 GCA_044338805.1 Crocinitomicaceae bacterium | reverse complement strand
ACCTTGACAGTACTACTTAAAAGAAGATTTTAAAATGGAAAACGAAATAGTAAACTTAGAAAATATCGTTGTAGATGTTTTAAAAACCATTTATGATCCAGAAATACCAGTTGATATTTTTGAACTTGGTCTAATATACGAAGTAAGAATTGATGAAGACAAAAATGTTGAAATTGAAATGACTTTAACATCTCCAAATTGTCCTGTGGCCGAAACAATGCCGAAGGAAGTTGAAGATAAGGTTTGCTTAATTGAAGGCGTAAAATCATCTAAAGTAAATATTGTTTTTGATCCACCTTGGGACAAAGACATGATGAGCGAAGAAGCGAAATTGGAACTTGGGTTTCTTTGAGAACATTGAGCGTAGAGCATAGATTTGATTTTTATTCTTAATTCCGAATCACAAATCCCGAATCACAAATCTGGTAAGCATGAGACGAGTAGTAATTACAGGAATTGGGGCATTGACTCCAATAGGCAATAATTTAGTTGATTATTGGACAAATTTAAAAAACGGTATCAGTGGCGCCGCTCCGATAACCAAATTCGATACTTCGAAATTTAAAGCAACATTTGCATGCGAACTTAAAAACTTCGATGCGAAGGATCATTTTGACGTGAAAGAAATCCGCAAATACGATCCATTTTCACAGTACGCTCTAATTGCTGTTGATGAAGCGGTTCGTCATGGAAATATTGATTTTGAAACATTAAATAGAGACCGAATCGGCGTTATTTGGGGATCTGGAAATGGTGGAATTCAAACATTCCAAGATCAAATGAAGGAGTATTGTGATGGCGATGGAACACCACGATTTACGCCCTATTTCATCCCAAGAATTTTGGTCGATATTGCTTCCGGAGTTATTTCAATCAAATATGGTTTAAGAGGTGTAAACTTCTGCCCTGTCTCGGCATGTGCAACATCCAATACTGCTATGATTGAAGCTTTCAACTACATAAAATGGGACAAAGCGGACATGATTATTACCGGTGGTTCGGAGGCAGCTATTACAGAATCGGCAATCGGAGGGTTCTCATCAGCAAAAGCATTATCTACAAGAAATGATTCACCTGAAACAGCCTCTAGACCATTTGATATTTCACGAGATGGTTTTGTTATGGGTGAAGGCGCTGGAGCGATGATCGTAGAAGAATACGAACATGCTAAAAAACGCGGCGCGACTATCTATGGTGAAATTGTAGGTGGTGGAATGGCTGCTGATGCATATCATTTAACAGGAACTCATCCAGAAGGAGACGGAGCCGTTTTAGGAATGAAAGAAGCGATGCGAGAAGCTGGAATTTCCGCTGACCAAATTGATTACATTAACATGCACGCAACATCAACACACCAAGGTGACAACTCAGAATTGATTGCTGCAAAACGTATTTTTGGTGAACGCCAATCACTGTCTATTTCTGCAACAAAATCAATGACGGGCCATTTATTAGGTGCAGCTGGAGCGATTGAAGGAATAGCTTGTGTAATGGCATTGCAAGAGAACATTGTCCCGCCAACTATCAATACAACAGAGATTGAACCAGATTTCAAGGATTTATATGATTTCACATTAGGTAAAGCTGAACCAAAACAATTGAATTACGCAATGAGTAATACATTTGGGTTTGGTGGACATATTGCAAGTATCATTTTCAAGAAATTTGAAGGATGAATTATACATTCAGAAAAGCCACAATTTCTGAAATTGCTCCAATTTGGGAGATACTAAAAGATGCCATTTTTCGTCGAAAAAAAGACGGAAGCAATCAATGGCAAGATGGTTATCCAAATCCAGAATCTGTGCAAAATGACATTGAAAAGGGTGTTGGTTTTGTATTAACAGAAAATGACTCGATCATTGGATATTCAGCTGTTTTGATCAACGATGAACCTGAGTACGCAAACATAGTCGGGCAGTGGATTTCGAATACTGATTTTGTCGTTTTTCACCGAGTGGCAATTGCAGAAACTCACTTAGGAAAAGGATTTGCCAAAGTACTTTTTACCTTCATTGAAGAATTTGCAAAAGACAATAACATATATAGCATAAAAGCAGATACAAATTTTGACAATGGTGCCATGTTGAGCCTTTTTGATAAATCTGGCTATGTATATTGTGGAGAAGTACATTTCAGAGGAAGTCCACGAAAAGCATATGAAAAGGTTTTGGAGAAAACTTAATCACACAACTTTAGATAAATTCCATCCAACCAACTTAAGTTTCTTCTTATCTTTCAAGAATGATTAACAACTTATTGCAAGTAAACAGGCCTGAACCTATCAAATCAGGAATTGAAATAGGATCTTTTACACGAGAATCAGATATCCCAGAAACCATTGAGGCTTTACTTGCTGGTGAACAAATTTTAGTTGAAGAATTTTATAGCAATGGGTTGTATCTCCTTAGAGAACTAACGACTTACCTTAAAAATAACCTTCCGAATGAATCATTTATAGAGCAACGAGCCTTTCGTGCGGAGTTTAGAAAATTATCCAATCTCATTTTAATCCATGTTAAAGGACATAAGCTTATAGTTAGAAAAGCACCAGTAATTGGATGGTTAGAAATATTATATCCTGAATTGAATGACTTTTTCTTGCCACTTCCTCAAATACAAGGTTTAAACAGTGCATGGCAATGGTATAAAAACGGAATCAATATTCCAGTTTTACGCAATAAAATACACCCTTATTATGGCGTTTATTTCCCTACTCGTTTTGAACATTTAATTCTTTTTGATAATTGGTTAAAACGTTACGAAGGACCTAAAAAAACGGCCATTGATATCGGAATTGGAAGTGGTGTCCTTTCTTTGATGATGGTACAACATGGGTTTCAAAAATTATTTGGAACGGATATCAATCCAAATGCGATTATTGGTTTGATAGCATCCATGGAAGGAACAAAATTAGCACGGAAGATAGAAATTGATTTTGGATACTTATTTGGAAAATGGGAAAAACCGACCGAATTGATCGTATTTAATCCGCCGTGGCTACCTGCTACCCAAGAATTAAATCGCTTGGATGAAGCAATCTATTACAACGAAAAACTCTTTCCAAATTTCTTTGAAGCAGCGCACAAACGTCTTCTTCCAGATGGAAAAATTGTTATTCTATTTTCCAATTTAGCGCAAATCACGCAGGTAACTACTGAACATCCAATCGAAAAAGAACTTCTTTCCGGTGGACGATTTGTACTGGAAAAATGCTTGAAAAAATCAGTCAAAGAAGCATCTGAAAAAACCAACAGAAACCAACATTGGAGAGGTGAAGAAGAAGTGGAATTGTGGGTGTTAACACTTCAACCATCGAATGATGTCATAAGTTGATTTTAAAGAAAGAAATTTTCTATTTCAATTATGAAATATCGAGAAAATTCGATTCAAAATAGAACAATAAATTCGTCAGATTGTTAACTATAGCATCTTCATATGTCTAAAAAACGTATCTCATCATTTTCTCATAAATCTAACTAACCCGTGTACCCTTATCACAATAAAATAAAACAGCGCATCAACAATAATGAATTGGAAAGATACGAGTATGTTGAAAAATACAAAACCATTAGTCCTTGTTTGCTCATGCACTTTAATACGGAACCCAAAATAAAACCAATTCGCGCACACAGGTTTAAAGAATACGAAGAAATCATCAATAACCTTATAAAGAGATGAAACAAGTTGTTTTGATTACTGGAGCAAATGGTATGCTTGCTAAACAATTAGAAAAAGCATTAGAGAAAGATTATACTGTACGCTTTTTAACCCGAAAAAAAACGCGCAGTAACGAATACGAATGGGATTTACATTCGAATTATATTGATCCAAAAGCATTAATTGGGGTTAACAGTATTATTCATCTTGCTGGCGCATCTATTGCATCTAACCGTTGGACAAAAGAAAGGAAACAACTTATTTTGTCAAGTAGAGTTGACAGTGCTGGTTTAATCTTAAGAGAATTACAAAGACAAAACATCACAATTGATGCGTTCATATCTGCTTCGGCCATTGGTTATTATGGATCAATAACTACTGATGACGTTTTTGATGAACAATCACCCAAGGGAACTGATTTTTTAAGTGATGTCTGCTTTGAATGGGAAAGTGCAGCTGAGGCTTTTAAAACAAGTGGCGTCGCTGATAGAATAGGAATTCTAAGAATCGGGATGATCCTTGATAAAAAGGATGGAGCCTTGAGCAAATTAATCCAACCGATAAAATATGGATTTGGAGCAGGCTTAGGAAGCGGAAAACAACAAATGCCTTGGATCCATATTCAAGATTTAGTTCGACTTATTAAATTCATCCTTGATGACCCTAAAATAGTTGGAACATTCAATGCTGTTTCACCTTATTCAATTACTAATATCGCGTTAACCAAAAAGATCTCACAGCGGCTAAAGAAACCACTTTTTTTACCCAATATTCCAAAGTTCATGCTTCAAATTTTGTTTGGAGAAATGTCAACAATTCTATTAGAAGGAAGTAAAATCTCCTCTCAAAAAATA
>JBIIWQ010000206.1:0-4534 GCA_044338805.1 Crocinitomicaceae bacterium | reverse complement strand
GTGGTAAACACGTGACTCTTCAAATTAGTTCACTTCGAAATAGTCTCTAATCACCTTTGCTTTTGCATAGCCAACAACCTTTGCAAGGTCATCAACGTCCACAACACGAATAGCAGAAACTGTTTTGAACGTTTTCATTAAAAGTTCTTGTGTTTTTGATCCAATGCCAGTAATTGAAACAAGTTCAGATGTGATGGCTGCCTTACTTCGTTTATTTCTATGGTGCGTAATTCCAAAACGGTGTGCCTCATTCCGCATAAATTGAATGACTTTCAAGCTTTCCGAACGCTTATCAAGATAGATTGGTAATGAATCACCAGGAAAGTAAATCTCTTCTAAACGTTTTGCAATTCCAACTATTGCCATTTTTCCACGAAGGTCTAGTTGCTCCAATGCTTTTAATGCAGCGCTTAATTGTCCTTTTCCTCCATCGATAATAATGAGCTGAGGCAACGATTGATTTTCTTCAAGCATTCTTTTATATCTGCGATAAACGGCCTCTTCCATCGAGGCAAAATCATCTGGACCAACAACCGTTTTTACATTAAAGTGGCGGTAATCTTTTTTACTTGGCCTTGCATTTTTAAAAACAACACAGGCAGAAACAGGATTGGTTCCTTGAATGTTGGAGTTATCAAAACACTCCATGTGAACAGGTAAATCGACCAAGCGAAAATCGGTTTTAATTTGTTCCATAATGCGATTTGAATGTCGCTCTGGATCAATTATCTTTTCCTGCTTTTGCTTTTCGAGACGATAAAATTTTGCATTGCGCAACGATAAATCGACCAAGTGTTTTTTATCTCCTTTTTGAGGAACAAAGAAATTAATTCCTTCGAGTTTCAAATCTAATTTAGCATCAAGCAATACTTCTTTAGAAACGCTTGAAAACCGCGAGCGTAATTCTGGTAAAACAAAGCTCAAAACCTCTTCTCTTGTTTCGTTTAATTTCTTTTTTACTTCAGCTGTATATGCGTGGATAATTGCTCCATTATGAATGCATAAATAATTTACAAATGCTGCATCTGGCTCATCGATTAAAGTACAAACATCAACTTGGTGAATGGTAGGAGAAACAATGGTAGATTTTGCTTTATAATTTTCCAGCGTTTCTAGTTTCACTTTCATCTCTTGGGCTTGTTCAAACTCATGATTTTGAGCATGAAAAAGCATTTTATCCTTCAAAAATTGAATAACAGAAGTGATATTACCTTTTACTAAATTTTCGATTTGGGAAATTTTCTCATCATAATGCGTTTTTGATTCATAAGAAACACATGGAGCAAGACAATTCCCGAGGTGATATTCTAAACAAACTTTATAACGCTTTTCTTTAATTTTCTTGTCGCCCAAATCATAACTGCAATTCCTTAATGGATATAATTCTTTGATTAAAGAAAGAAGTGTATGCATTACTTTCCCACTTGGATAAGGTCCAAAATATTTAGAACCGTCTTGAATAACGTTTCGAGTAGAAAAAACCCTTGGAAACGGTTCGTTTTTAATGCAAATCCATGGATACGTTTTATCGTCTTTGAGTTGAATATTGTATTTGGGTTGGTATTTTTTGATGAGGTTATTTTCCAACAGCAGCGCATCCAATTCGGTGTCAACAACCATATATTGAATGTCAACAATGCGTTTTACAAGCAATATAGTTTTACCGTTATCCTGAGTTTTATTGAAATACGAAGCGACTCGTTTTTTTAGATTTTTTGCTTTCCCAACGTAAATTATCGTTCCACCAGCATCGAAATACTGATATATTCCTGGTTTTTCGGGAAGGGTTTTGAGTTTTAACTGAAGGTTTTCTTTGGAAGTCAACATTCAACAAAAATAAACAATAGATTAAGAAATGATGTTCTTGAGCCAATCGAATCACGCATCACATTTCACCTATGTGTTCTATGTTCCACCTCGGCACTTCGATAAACTCAGTGGAGTCCAGCTCAGTGCATCGCTATGTGTTTCCAATCGAATCATGAATCACGCATCACATTTCACCTATGTGTTCTATGTTCCACTTCGGCACTTCGATAAACTCAGTGGAGTCCAGCTCAGTGCATCGCTATGTGTTTCCAATCGAATTATGAATCACGCATCACATTTCACCTATGTGTTCTATGTTCCACTTCGGCACTTCGATAAACTCAGTGGAGTCCAGCTCAGTGCATCGCTATGTGTTTCCAATCGAATTACGAATCACGAATGATCAGTCTTTATTAATAATATCAAACAACTCATTCAAGTTTGGAGAAATGATAATTTCTATTCTTCGGTTTTTTGCTTTGTCGTTTGGATCAACAGGATGAAATTCAGAACGACCTGCAGCCATTAATTGAGCTGGGTTCATTTTTGAATTTAACAGCATTATATCCACAACTGAAGTTGCTCTTAATACAGATAATTCCCAGTTCGAAGTTGGATGCGCAGCGCTTACTAATTTATCTGTATCGGTGTGTCCTTCAACAATTATTTCTAATTCCTTTTCCGCTTCCAATACTTTAGCTAATTCAATAAGCGCTTTTTTACCTTGTGCTTCAACGTCTGTTTTTCCTGATGCAAAAAGTAATTTTGCTTCCATACTTACATAAATCTTTCCGTTTTTTTGCACAACCGTCAGCCCTTGACTTTCAAAACCTTTTAATGCACTTGCAACTTTTGATTTTAATAGTTTAGTTGCTTCGTCTTTTCTATGTATTGCTTCTTCCAATTCATTTACTCTTTGCTCTCTATCTGCTAAGAGTTGTTCCTTGTTTTTCAAATCTAATTCTAAAGCAGTTAAGGCATCCTCTTTTCGTTGTAATTCTAAATTTTTCCCTTCAAGCTCAGCTTGTAACAATACTGTTTCTTTCGCACCAGCTATTCTAAGTTTATCAAAAACTGCTTCTAATGACTCGTTTTGAATCACCATTTTGTCATATTGAGTTTGAAGAAGTCGGTAATTATTCCCTAAATTATTTGTGTCAATTTTCAACGCTGTAACTTCTTTTTTCATCACATCGTAACGTGCTTGAAGATCTTTGGCCTTGCCTTCATTATCTAAAGAGCTCGTTTTATATGCTTCTAATTCTTCGCTGCATTTTTTTTCCCGTTCAAGAAGATCGTTGTATTTTTTTGCAGGAACACACGCTCCGAGTAAAATGAAACTGAAAAGTATATAAGAGATTTTCATGAGGCTAATTTTAATAACAAATATCCGCAAGAAAAGGTCCTGAATATTGGTCTTCCAAAAGATTTATAAACACTAAAAATTGAATAACCTTTTTAACTGGTTTTATTCAAATAATGGACAACGAGATGTATTATTGTTTTGCGGCTTACAAGCATTAAAACTGATAGATAATTCATGTGTATTACTGCTTCCATTTTGTAATGCGGAAAGTGTGTAATCAAAGGAATATTGCATCGAAAAACGCTGATTTATCTTGAATCCTGCGAAAAACAACAAAGCGTCCGTGTTTCTGTACCCTAATCCGAAGTTAAATTTATTTCCAAAATCCACGATTGCTTGAAGGTCAATTGCAAGTGGTCCACGAGGTGGAATTTTAAGAATAGCTGCAGGCATAAGCGTTATTCGATCATTTATTTTAAACCGATATCCAGCATTAAGTAGTGTATGAAACCGGTACCTTGAATCGGTTCCCAAATCTGTCCATTTATAGCGAAATAGATTTTGAAGAACTAATCCGAAATAATAATCTTCACCATTCCACCAAGCTCCAAATGATGCATCAGGAGCAATAAATGAAGCTTCTTTAATGACTGTTGGATCTGGCTCGATTGTTACAGAATTTGAAGGATCAAAGCCCATTTGAATTATGCCACCATACAAACCCAACGAAAGGCGCGTATCACGTGTGAAATTAAAATGTGCTGCATATGCTATATTAATTCTATTGGTATTAAATTGACCTATTTGGTCTGTCTCGAATTTTAAACCAAGTCCTTGTCGTGCACTTAGATAATTTTTCCGTTTTGTTTTTATTGGTGCACTTAATGTGAAAAAACCACTTCTTGGTGCGCCCTGAAATCCAACCCATTGTATTCTATACAGTGAGTGAATATCAATGCATGTTTTTATACCAGCATGAGCAGGATTAAGAGCCAATTGATGGGATGACCATTGAGTAAATTGAGGAATTTGTTGAGAATAGAAAGAATGACCGATTAGAACAAACCAAACAATAATACACGTATTTATCTGTAGAACTTTCACTAGCGAATCAATGTAATACTTCCTTTAAATTCTTGCTTTTTATCATCCCGTAATTCTACGATATAAAAATAAACGCCTTCTGATAATTTACCGGTATTTCCACTTCCATCCCAAGATTTTGTTGCTGAATATCCGATTGATTGAAATATTTCCTGACCCCAACGATTATAAATTTTGACAAAACAATTTGGATATTGACTCACGCCCCCAATTTCCCAACGGTCGTTGATTCCGTCGTCATTTGGAGAAAAAGTTGTTGGGAAAATTAATTTTTCTTCTATAGTTATAGTAATGTAATCTTCTAACGTACAACCA
>JBIIWQ010000205.1:0-4549 GCA_044338805.1 Crocinitomicaceae bacterium | reverse complement strand
GAAGGCATGTATGAGGTAGGAGTTGTTGTAATGTTAACTGGATTGAAGCCACCACCAGATTGTTGGTAGTGAATTTGAACATAATTACTCGCAATACTAACAATGTCATCCATTAAGTCACCATTCATATCTGCTACAGCAATTTTGTAGTCACCCGTAATGGTTGAAATATTTTGTGGGTTAAATGTAACTTCGTTTGGATCTATGATAATTGGAGGAGTCTCTTGAAGTTCAAAAACGAAACCAGTCGATGACCATTGGTTATCAAAAGCAATTGTGTATTCAGTGCCTTGCGTAACTTGAAAAGTGGTAACACATAAATATCCTGTACCATTATCATCGTCACCTGCGTGACATGTCAATGCTCCACAATTTCCAATATAAATATTAACGCGGTTATCAATTCCCGTATTTGCAGCAAAATCAGTTGTTACGGTAACTGTATAATCTGCGGGAGCCGTATATTTATACCATTTACCAGCAGCAGCACCCGTTCCACCTGATGCACAAACTGGATCTGGAACCTCAGTACCATTAACAGCATCTAAAGTGTAGGTACCTGCTGTTATAACTGTAGCAGTATTACAAGTTAATTGAGCAAACAGCGAACTGAATGCAGACAAAAAGGTAATGGTAGATAGAAGTGTTATTTTCATAGTTAATGTATTTAATCGCACGTGCTGATTGAGTTTATAAAATCTTTTAACAATTGAACACCTTCTTCATGAACTATAGTCCTTCCAAGAAGGGGCATCCTATTACTTTCTGAAGTGGAATTAAGCCTAAAATGCATCATGGATTTGGCAACGTTCCCAGGGACAATTATTTCAATTAATGATGGGTCTAAATTTTCATCGGGTTCAACGCAAATTCCCATATTTTGAGAATTAACTGTTTCTGAAAAAGCCAATCGCAAAGGTCGATAATCACAATGGCTGTTTTGTCGATGACAATGCGCACAATTGATGTCAAGATAGGATCTTAATCGCAATCTTAATGGATGACTAGCATCATTATAATCAATGGTTGAAACAATGTTTGAAGGGAGATTGTTTTCTAAATATCCGATATTAATAAGCTTCGATAATTGATTGGAAATACCGTCGGAATAGGTGTAATCGAAATTCATATTTTGTGGTTTCGTTCCAATCAGAATAGCTTGACCATTATCTTTGTGGCAGATTAAACACTCTGTTTCAGAAGGGATTCTGTAATTACTTGTTTTAGTTTCACTTCCTTGAATCCAGGACAGATTTTTAAAGCTACCATCCATGTTTAAAAAAGCATCTGTTTGCTGATCATTCCATACATATTCTGCAAAAATCCAACCATCCAGTTTGCGAATCATTATGCGCGTTTCGATGATTTTTGTTTCTCCGTTTGGAAGGACATTATTGTAATAGAAATTCTTAATCAACACTGCACCTACTGGGAATTCTAGAATTTCGTGATCGCCATTATAGGTTGCTTGAACTCCTTCAGGCATCCAAATAAAGCGTTTTTTAAGTGCATAATCTGTAAAAAGTGAACTTGCCAGTTTATAAGGAATCACGCCTTCAACTGGAATTTGGTTTTTCATTGGAAGCGTAAAGAAACCATATTCAGATAATTTTTGATAGGGAACCTTTGTTAAATCAACACTTACACCATTTTCTCCTGGAGGAGTAATGGTAATAGGTTCAATTACTGGCACTTTATCTTTTCGGCAACTTTGAACAGCAAATAGCATTACCAGAACGATAAGGAACAAAGGAACAAATAGAAATTTTTCTGAAATATATTTCTTCATTTATATAAGTGTAATAGACTAAGCAACAACTATAAGACGTAATTTTTTAAAATACGTTGTGGTGAAGATAATAAAATAATGTAAGAGATTCAATTTGATTTAACAAAACTTTGAATTAGTCATAAAAGTGCTTTAAGAAAGTATTTTCAATAAAAAATATATAGTTTAAATCAGTGCTTTAATCTCCAAAATAATTCTTTCAGCTAAATCATTTGCCATTTGCTCATTTTGACTTTCAGAATAAATACGAATGATTGGTTCTGTATTACTTTTTCTCAAATGAACCCATTCTTTACCGATGTAAATTTTTACACCATCCGTTGTATCAACTTCTTCGTGTGCATAATTTAAGGTCATATGCAAGAGCACTTGATCAACATCGATATCTGGAGTCAATTCAATTTTATTTTTTGAAATACTATATTTTGGATAACTGTCTCTTAAAGCTGAAACAGACATTTTTTTATGTGCTAAATGACTCAAAAACAAAGCAATTCCAACTAATGAATCACGGCCATAATGCAAATCAGGATAAATTACACCGCCATTTCCTTCTCCGCCGATTACAGCATTCGTTTCTTTCATTTTTGTTACCACATTCACTTCACCAACAGCAGCAGCTGAATAAACTTGACCTCTTGCTTCAGTAATATCTCGCAATGCGCGTGTAGATGATAAATTTGAAACGGTTGCACCAGGAGTGTGGGTTAACACATAGTCAGCAACAGCCACTAATGTATATTCTTCACCAAACATGGACCCATCTTCACACACAAGAGCCAAGCGGTCAACATCTGGATCAACCGTGATTCCAACATCACCACCAACTTCTTTTATTTTATCTGAAAGATCCGTTAAATGCTCCGGAAGAGGCTCTGGATTATGCGGGAAATGACCTGTTGGTTCACAATACAATTCAGTGATTTTATTTACGCCTAAAGCTTTTAATAAAGCTGGAACAAAGATTCCACCAGTTGAATTTACTGCATCAACAACTACTGATAAATCCGCTTCTTCAATTGCTTTTTTATCAACAAGTGGTAACGCTAAAATGGCATCAATGTGCTTTTGCATATATGAATCATCCAAAGTAACTTTTCCTAAGTCATCCACTTCTGCGAAATCAAAACTTTCTGATTCTGCAATTGCTAATACTTCTATTCCGTCATTTCCAGAGATGAATTCACCTTTTTCATTTAGTAATTTTAGCGCATTCCATTGTTTTGGATTATGGGAAGCTGTTAATATTATACCGCCTTGTGCGTGTTCCATTGTCACAGCAACTTCAACGGTTGGAGTAGTGGATAAGCCTAAATTTATCACATCAATTCCCAATCCTACCAATGTTGAAATAACCAAGTCAGAAATCATTTGACCTGAAATTCTTGCATCGCGACCGATAACAACTTTGATTTTTTGAGAACCATTTCTGTTCTTCAACCAAGTGCCATAAGCAGCGGCAAATTTAACTGTATCAATAGGTGTTAATCCTTGATCAACTTTTCCGCCTATCGTTCCTCTGATTCCTGAGATAGATTTTATTAATGTCATTTTATAGTTGCTAATTACAAGTTATTAGTTGCTAATTAAAAATTACTAATTAAAAATTATGAATTTCATTACACCTATGTGGTCTATGTTTCTATGTGTTTCCAATTGAATTAGGAATGTCATTATCCCTATGTGACCTATGTTCCTATGTGTTTCAAATTAAATTATGAATGTCATTATCCCTATGTGTTCTATGTTTCTATGTGTTTCCAATTGAATTATGAATGTCATTATCCCTATGTGACCTATGTTCCTATGTGTTTCCAATTGAATTCCTACTTACTTCCCGTAACCAATTTTGTCGGTCGTTGTAAACTGTTTTTTTAAATCAATCATTTTCATACAGGCGATTGCACATTCAATTCCTTTGTTTCCATGAATACCACCCGAACGGTCAATTGATTGTTGCATATTATCATCGGTCAAGAGACAAAAAGCTACAGGAATATTGTATTTAAGATTCACATCTTTGATTCCTTGTGTTGTACCGTCACAAACAAAATCAAAATGCTTGGTTTCACCTTTTATTACAACGCCTATTGCTACAACTCCGTCAATTTTGCCATATTCGCACATGTATTGAGCTCCTAAAGGCAATTCAAATGCTCCTGGAACAAAACGGACATGAATATTTTCTTCTTTAACGCCATTTTCCAATAATGCCTCTTTGGCACCTTTTAAAAGATTCAACGTGATTGAATCGTTCCATTCCGAAACAACAATGCCGACTTTAAAATCGGCACCATTTGGAACAAAGTCCTTATTGTATTCTGACAAATTGCGTAACGCAGTAGCCATTATTTTTTCGTTGTTTTGTTAGATGCTCTAGCAATATATTTTTCAATTCCTTTTTGACTTGCAAAAGAAGAATAATCATCTTTAATTGTTGTATAACATTCAACAGCTTTTTCAAAATCTTTCACTTTTTCGGCACAAAGACCAGCCTTCATAAGGTACATTGGTGTCGTCATCTCATTTTCATTGATTCCTGCAGCCTCTAAATACAATGTTCCAGCTTTTTCATAATCTTTCAATTCTGAATGACAATCGCCTTGCAAACCAACAGCCATTGATGAGACATACGTGTCAGTAACATCAACACTTTCTAATTCTGTTATTGCTTTTTTGAATAGACCTTTCACCATATATTGACGAGCTAAAATGAACTGAGCATTTTCTCCACCAATTTTACCATCGTATTTTTTAACG
>JBIIWQ010000202.1:0-4567 GCA_044338805.1 Crocinitomicaceae bacterium | reverse complement strand
TACAATTCAGGATATTCAACTTGTTCCAATTCCTCCATTTAACTTGACGGTGAATGTTATTGAAGCTGGAACAGGGAATCCAATTCCAAATGCACAGATCTCCTTGCAAGCATCATTGATTGAACATGTAGGATTAACAAATGGAATTGGTCAAGAAAACTTTGTATTGTTTTATCAAGAATCGTACATGGTAACAGCGGGTGTTTGGGGATATTTCACAACCTGCTCTTCTCAATTTATTGATCAAAACACAGTTACTTTAACTGTATCAATGGAAAAAGGATATAACGATGAATTTACATTTGATTTTGGGTGGATTGTTCTAGGAAATGCAACTACTGGTGTTTGGGAAAGAGGAAATCCTTTTGGTAATAGTGCTGGTTCTGCTCCATTAGATGATGCGGATTTTGATTGTGGGGCAAATGCATTTGTAACTGGAAATGATGACGTATTGAATTCTGATTTAGACGATGTTGATGGTGGGTTGACCTTATTAATTTCTCCAACGATGGATCTTACTTCTTATAGTGATCCATATTTGAATTATGCTCGTTGGTTTTTTTGTATGCATGGCGCACCTCCTGATGATACTTTAAAAGTGGTTATTTCGAATGGAATAACATCTGTGCAGGTGGATGAAATTGGTGCTGATCAAATCTATTTTTATCAATGGATACCAAAAAGTATTCGAATTCAAGATTATATTGCAATTACTAATTCAATGCAAGTTTCATTTTTTGTTTCGGATTTAGATCCAACAGCAAATATTACAGAAGCTGGAGTTGATTATTTTTTCATTTCAAACTCAAATGTTTTAGGATTAGAAAATTCTGAAAAACCGAAAATTAATGTGTTCCCCAATCCTTTTGAAAATTGGTTAATTATCGAAGGTCCTGAAATTGGCAGTAAATATGAGTTATTTAATCTTCAAGGCCAAAAAGTGCATGGAGGAGAAATAAATGCTATTTCTGAAAAAATAAATACACAAAATTTACCTTCAGGAATTCTATTTTTAAAACTTAATAATGAAGTTTATAAGGTTATGAAAGAATAACTGTTAACTAAAAGTATCATGCTTATTTCAGTAAGTTAGGTCTTTGAGTATATTTGTCAAATACATTTAATAGTAAGTCTTGGAAAGTAATATCGATATATCTATAGTTGTTCCTTTATACAACGAAGTTGAATCTCTTCCTGAATTGCATGCTTGGATTCAACGAGTAATGAAGGAAAACAATTTTTCTTATGAAGTTTTATTCGTTGACGATGGAAGTAAAGATGGCTCTTGGAAAGTCGTTGAAGCGCTTAGAAGTGCAGATGCGAATGTTAAGGGAATCAAATTTCAACGAAACTATGGCAAATCCGCTGCGTTGCAAGTTGGGTTTGAAGCTGTAAAAGGAAATGTTGTTATCACGATGGATGCTGATTTACAAGATTCTCCAGATGAAATTCCGGGACTTTACAAAATGATTGTGGAAGAGGATTTCGATGTTGTTTCTGGCTGGAAAAAGAAAAGATACGATCCGATAACTAAAACAATTCCAACAAAATTATACAATTGGGCTGCACGAAGATTAACAGGTATTTATTTACATGATTTCAATTGTGGTTTAAAAGCATATAAGTGCGAAGTGGTAAAAAGCATTGAATTATATGGTGATATGCACCGCTATATTCCGCCGTTAGCTAAATATGCTGGCTTCACTAAAATTGGTGAAAAAGTCGTGCAGCATCAATCTAGAAAATACGGAACAACCAAGTTTGGAATGAGCAGATTCCTAAATGGACCACTCGATTTATTGTCTGTTGTATTCATGGGAAAATTTGGTAAAAAACCAATGCATCTCTTTGGAGCTTTAGGCGTTTTAATGTTCATTATCGGATTTGGTTTTGCTTTTTATTTGGGAATTGATAAGTTATTTATTGATAAAGGAGCCCGTTTATTAGCAGAAAGAACAGAGTTTTTCATTGCATTAACAGCTATGATTGTTGGTGTTCAATTTTTCCTTGCAGGATTTGTAGCAGAACTAATTGGTAGAAATTCTTCAAGTCGAAATGTTTATTTGATTGAAAAACGATTGACCGATGAACAAGTGGGGAATTGATTCAACTTGGACGCTGTTTCTGGATCGTGATGGAGTAATCAATGAACGCATCATGAGTGGCTATGTCACAACGATTGAAGAGTTTATTTTTCTACCAGAAGTTCCACAATCTATCGCCAAATTATCACATCTTTTTGGCAATGTTTTTATAGTAACGAATCAGCAAGGAATTGCAAAAGGATTAATGAGTGAAAGTAACCTTTTGGAACTTCACGCTTATATGCACAATGAAGTAGCTAAAAATGGTGGACACATCACAAAAAGTTATTATGCGCCTGGAGCTTCTTCCCCAAAAAATGAATTAAGAAAACCAAAACCTGGAATGGCATTATTGGCACAAAGACAATTTCAAGGAGTTGATTTTAATAAGTCAGTAATGGTTGGTGATACTGATTCTGATATTTTATTTGGACAGAATCTTGGCATGAAAACTGTGAGAGTGCAAACGGTTGAAACGATTAAAGTTCCTGCCGATATTACCGTAAATAGTTTAGTAGAATTTACAAATTTATTGATCAAATGAAAATAGTGATTGTTTTATTATTGACTTGTTTTAGCAGTAGTTTATTTGCTCAAAACGTTACCGATGCTAAAGGAAAAAAGCAAGGAATATGGAGTAAAACATATCCAGGGTCAAAAGTTTACCAATACAAAGGTCAATTTAAAGATGATAAACCAGTTGGGACTTTCACCTATTTCTATCCAACAACAAAAGTAAAAGCAATTATTAAACACGATGCAGGAAGCAATAGATCAGTTGCTTATTTCTATCATGAGAATACCAAATTAATGAGTTCTGGAATTTACCGTGACATGAAAAAAGATTCAATATGGTTGAATTTTGGCCCGTCAGGAAAGTTAAGTAGCTCTGAGACGTATAAAAATGACTTGTTGGATGGTAAAAAAATTGTTTACTACGTTCCAGAGGAAATAGAAGATAATTCAAAACATATTTCTGCGACAAGTACCTACGTTGCAGGAAAAATAGATGGAGAATACCTAGAGTTTTTTGAAAATGGAACAACAAAAATCAAAGGGTCGTATGTTTTAGATAAGAAAATTGGAATTTGGTATCATTACCACCCTAATGGAAAAAAGATGATGTTGGAGCGGTATAAAAATGGTTTGAGACATGGCTGGGCATTTGGTTACGATGAAAAAGAAGTGGAAATTGGAAGATTCTATTATTACTATGGAAGTCGTTTAGAAGGAAAAGAACTAGAACATAAATTAGCTCAATTTAAAGAAAAAGGGATCAATCCAAATGAGTAAAGCTTTTTTTTCATATTTTCGTTAGAAGTATGAAAATATATCGCTTATATATCAGTTTGTTGGCTCTGTTAATAGTAGCAGTCGTATCGTGTAAAAAACAAGATGCAGCTCCTCAATTCCATTATGATTATTTTGATCTAACGCAAGGTCGTTATATTGATTATGATGTCATGGAAATTAATCATGATGTAGACCAAGCAATAGAGCACGATACATCCTATTATCAATTGCGAACGTTAATTGGTGATACTGCAATTGATAATCAAGGAAGAATAGCACGTAAGTTTTTTCGATACACGCGTCCAAATTCTGCAGGAACATGGATGCTTTCTGATGTTTGGACAGCACTTATAACTGAAAATCGAGCAGAATTAATCGAAGAAAATCAACGTATTATCAAATTAGTATTTGCACCAACTCTTTCAAAAGAATGGAATCCAAATGCTTTTAATATGTACAATGAAATGACATCTTATTATAGCAATATTCATGATTTACAGAATGTTGGACAGCTTGTTTTTGATAGTACTTTAATTGTAGAACAAGAGGATTTCTTTTCATTGATTGATAAAAAAAGGAAGTTTGAAGTTTATGCAAAAGGAGTTGGTTTAGTGAAGAAATACTACAAAGATTTGACAATTGCCAATTTCGATACATTAAATGTGCAAAAAGGTCAAGAGCTTTTTTACACATGTTTTGCATACGGAATACAATGATCTTTTTCTTAGAAGATTGATTATATTTGATTCTTATGAAGATTTCAATTTTCTCTGCTTTTTATCCTTTTAGAGGAGGTATCGCCCAATTCAATGCACGATTAGTGCGTTCTTTGGAAAAAGAAAATGAAGTTTCAGCTTTCACCTTTAAAAAACAGTACCCCAATTTTTTGTTTCCTGGAACAAATCAATTTGTAGGCGAAAACGATCTAGTTGACAAAATTGAAGCAAAAAGAATTGTTAGTACTTTCAATCCGTTCACCTATTTAGGTGCTGCAAAAAAAATAAAAACAACAAATCCGGATCTTTTTATCACGAATTATTGGATGTCATTCTTTGGGATTTTCATGGGCTTGTTTGCGTCGAAACAAAAGAAAGAAACAACTAAATTGGCGATCATTCACAATTTGATTCCACACGAAAAACGCTTTTTTGATAAATGGCTAAATAGTTTTTTCTTAAAACGTTACGATG
>JBIIWQ010000201.1:0-4578 GCA_044338805.1 Crocinitomicaceae bacterium | reverse complement strand
TATGGGTCAATTGCTAAATATTTAGGAAGTTCTAAATCAAGTCGCATGGTAGGTTGGGCTATGAATGCTTCTCATAAAATGCCTGATATTCCAGCGCATAGAGTCGTAAATAGAATTGGTCTTTTGACGGGGAAGTTTCATTTTAGCGCGTTAACCGAAATGGAGGAAAAATTAAAAGCTGAAGGAATAATCGTAGAAAACAATCAAATACAAAATTTCAAAACGCATTATTGGGACCCAATGATAGCGTTGCGTATTGATTAATTGAACTTTTAGTAATACGTTGATTAATTATAACTAAGAAAAATCTCACATTCACATAAAGGTTGTATTTTTGACTGCATGATTTTAGTCACAGGTGGTACAGGTCTTTTAGGAAGTCATTTATTATTCCAATTAGTTCAAGAAAATGTGCCTATTCGTTGCATCTATAGAGATAAAAGTAGAATAGCACAAGTTGAATCTTTGTTTCAATTCTACTCTCCAGAAAATTTCACATCTCTATTTTCAAAAATTGAATGGGTAGAAGCAGATATTCTTGATGTTATTAGTTTGAATAATTCTTTTAAAGATATTGATGTCGTTTACCATTGTGCAGGATTAGTCTCATTTTCAAAAAGACATTTCAATCAGGTAATAAAAATCAACAGAGAAGGTACGGCAAACATTGTAAATACATGTCTCGAATTCAATGTTAAAAAATTGTGTTATGTTAGTTCTACAGCTGCTATTGGTGGTCAAAGTGGAGAAATTACGACAGAACTAACAAAATGGAAGCAATCTCCAGAAACGAATGGTTATTCTATTTCTAAATATTCTGGTGAAAAGGAAGTTTGGAGAGGTGTTGAAGAAGGTTTAGATTGCATAATCGTAAATCCGTCGGTAATTTTTGGAGCAGGTAATTGGGACGAAAGTTCTTTAACAATTTTTCGAACGGTTCAAAATGGACTACGATTTTACACAAGTGGCCAAAACGGATTTGTTGATGCACGAGATGTTGCAAAAATTATGGTTCAACTCACCACCAGTGAAATAAAAAATGAACGCTACTTATGTGTTGGAAACAATATACCATTCAAAGTTTTAATGGAAAAAATAGCCTTAAAAATGGGTAAAAAACCTCCAACTATAAACACTCCAAAATGGCTAACTGGAATAGTTTGGCGCCTTTCATGGTTTTTCAGTTTGTTTTCTAAAAAAGATGCAATATTGACAAGAGCTAGTTCAAAATCAGCATTTAATTTTATGACTTATGATTGCAGCAAAGTTAAAAACGAACTTTCTTTTTCATTTCGATCTATTGAAGAATCTATTGACAATACCTTAAGAGGAAAAATAGAAAAAAGGAATTAAATTTTAATTCAATAGAAAACATAATCTTTGAATCCGAGAATCATTATAAACTTCGTAGCAATATCATGTGTTAACACATAAGCTAATAATTTACTCTTTTCATTAAAAATCATTTCAATTTCCGTCGTAAAAACGCCATTTCTATAAAAGTGTTTTTCTAAAAGATTACTGTTTACGTCATAGAAATATTGAATTTCTTCAATCGGCAATTCAGTCCCTATTTGGAAGGTTTTAATGGTAGAAATAAATCCTTTATCATTGTATTCATATTTCTTAGTCAAGACTGCTGAAGTCATTATTAATCGTTGAACATGCTCAATTAGATAGCCCAATTCATTGTAATAGAAGAACTCATCAACATAGGGTAAGCCGTAACTATTAAAAACAGTTTTTTTTGTTTGAAGGTCATATTTAGAATAAACCATTGATTCTGAGTTCAGAATAGTTTGTTGACGTATGCCAAGACTATCGATATATTCCCGAACATAACTTTCCTTAACAATGTTATTTTGATCGTCATATTCATAAAGAGTAGAAGTAAATCCTTTGCCATCTCCTTTCTTATGTTCAACAATAAGATCCGATTTTGAATATAAATATTTATTCCAAATCGTATCTTTAGTTCCGTCATCTTTGCGCGTTTCAAAGGTTGAAATTAGCCTACCAATTGTGTCGAATTCGTATACATAATGATACTTTGTTATGCGCATTACTTCGCCTGGCTTCTTATACGTATATTGACCATTCAAAAAATGAATTTTGTTTTCTCGAATAAATTCTTGATTGAAAAATGGTTTATCTGTAAATGCATTTCCCTTGCTGTTATCTAGCATTTGCGAGAATAGCAAGTTATGAAATAATAAAAAAAAGAAACAGATTTTTTTCACACTACAAAAAACGCAAAATCTAATCCACTTTTAACGATGTAACGATTTTGTTTTCAATAATACTTATTGGATAACTATACGAATTACTTCTTCGATACTTTTGGAAGGAGCTAAACACGTACCATCATAACAAACATAAATAATTGTTTCATTATCAATTTTTTTATCAGCAAGAACGGGAATACTTAAATCATTTCCTCCTGCAAATAAAACATTTGGTAAATAATTTTTTTGCAAATCTAAACTCATTTGTTGAGATTCATTTCCGATGATTGATACTTGATAGTAATCATTTACGATGTTTAATAATAAGCTTCCCCAATTAGAATAACTTGAACCATACATTCCCATTCCATCATAGACATTAGTCAGCATTTGTTGCGCTATTTTAGTGTATGACTCGTTATAATATAAATGACTTAAACGAAATAAATTATGAGCCATAACAGAATTACTTGCCGGTAAAACATTATCATTTAATTCCATTTTACGAGCAATAAGTTGTGTGGAATTTGAAGTAAAGAAAAACATTTTACTCTTTTCATCTTGAAATTCTTCCACAGTGATTTCGGTTAATTGAATTGCGTTTTCTAACCAATCAGAATCAAAAGTAACTTCATATAACCCAATGAAGGCGCTGATAACATGTGCATAATCCTCTAAGAATCCGTCAATAGTTGATTTCCCATTTTTATACGTTCGAAATAATTTCCCGTCATTCGTTAGTTGACTTTTTACAATCCAACGTGCATTTTTTATGGCTAAGTGCAAAAATTCTTCTTCCCCAAAAGCTGAATAAGCTGCACAAAGTCCTTTAATTGCCATTGCATTCCATGAAGTTAAACATTTATCATCAGTACCTGGACGTATGCGATGACTTCGTTCATCTACTAATTTTTGATTGATTCGAGAAATATTTATTTCAAATTCTTCCGACGACCAATTCATTTTTTGAGCAAAAGATTTATCAGATTCTGTGCGCAAAGGAATGTATTTTTCTTCTTCCCAATACCCTCTTTGATTCAAATTATAAAAATCTGAAACCCAATTGAAATCATCACCCAAAACTTTGCGCATTTCTTCTTTATCCCAGCAATAAAACTTCCCTTCATCACCCTCACTATCAGCATCTAAAGCAGAATAAAACGCTCCGTCCTTTGTTAACATTTCATTTTGCAACCAAGCTATAGTTTGAAAAACTATTCTTTTGTACAAGGGTTTTTTGAAATATTTATAAGCTTCTGAATACAAACCAAGTAATTGCCCATTATCATACAGCATTTTTTCAAAATGTGGAACTTTCCATAGCATATCAACTGAATACCGCGAAAAACCTCCACCCACTTGATCATAAATCCCACCCATTGCCATTTTATCCAATGTCAATTCTACATGATTTAATACTTTTTCATTTTGGTATTTCACTCCATAATGCAATAAAAACTCGTAATTATTTGGCAAAGGAAATTTTGGAGCCCTTGAATCCCCTCCTTCCATAGAATCAAAATTTCTAGACCAACGAAGCACTAATTCGTGTAATTTTTCTTCTGAAAATAATTCAACCTTTTTTGCTTCTTTTATTAACTCACTATTTTTAATTCCTTCATGAAGATGTTCCGCGTATTCTTCAACTTTATCTTTATCATTTATAAAAGTGTGTTGCAACGACTTTAATATATGCATCCACTGTTCTTTGGGGAAATAAGTGCCTCCATAAATTGGTCTGCCGTCAGCTAAGGTGAAACAATTCAAAGGCCAACCACCTTTTTGAGTCATTAATTGAACGGCAGCCATATAAACTTGATCAACATCAGGACGTTCTTCTCTATCCACTTTAATGCAAATAAAAAACTTATTCATTAAAGCAGCAACTTCCTCATCTTCAAAACATTCATGTTCCATAACATGACACCAATGACAAGCAGAGTAACCAACACTCACAAGAATCATTTTATTTTGATGCTTTGCTTGTTCAAATGCATCATCTGACCATGAAACCCAATTTACTGGGTTGTGCGCATGTTGCAATAAATAAGGTGAGGACTCATGAATAAGTGCATTCGTATATTTTTCCATTTGCTAAAATTACAAAGGATTTAATCAATCTTTAAAAATTCAATTATTTAATCTAAGAAACTTCTTAGTCCACCAAAAGGTCTTAAAATGAGAATTTTTTATTCACTTTTTAATATTATCCACTCAATTCCATAATAGGTAGATTCAACAACTAAATGCAAGTTTATTATCGTGAATATATTTAGAAAAAAGATAATTAGGTGTTTTAAAGCCATAAATCTTCCTTGGCCTACTATTTAACTTACTCATTACTAATAAAGTG
>JBIIWQ010000198.1:0-4620 GCA_044338805.1 Crocinitomicaceae bacterium | reverse complement strand
ATCGGAAATGATGGAGCAGTTGGTGCTACAGGAGCTCAAGGTATTCAAGGTGTCCCAGGAAATGATGGAGCAGTTGGTGCTACAGGAGCTCAAGGTATTCAAGGTGTCCCAGGAAATAATGGAGCAGTTGGTGCTACAGGAGCAACTGGACCACAAGGACCAATCGGAAATACAGGTGCAGTTGGTGCTACAGGAGCAACTGGACCACAAGGACCAATCGGAAATACAGGTGCAGATGGTGCAACAGGAGCAACTGGACCACAAGGACCAATCGGAAATACAGGTGCAGTTGGTGCAACAGGACCACAAGGACCAATCGGAAATGATGGAGCAGTTGGTGCTACAGGAGCTCAAGGTATTCAAGGTGTCCCAGGAAATGATGGAGCTATTGGTGCAGCGGGACCAACAGGACCAGCAGGTGCAGTTGGACCAGCAGGAGTTGGTGGAGTTTCGGTGGCAGGTACAGGGATATCTTTGACGGGTGCAGGAACACTTGTAAACCCTTATGTAATCAATGAAATTGATGACGACTGGAAGCTTATTGGCAATACAGTGACTGCGACAACTAACATTCTAGGGACATTAAATGCTCAACCTATACGATTTTTTTCTAACAACATCGAGCGTATGCGAATCAATTCTGCTGATGGAGAAATAGTAGCAGGAGCAAGCGTTTCCCCTTATGCAGGAGATATGATAGCTGCAGTTTCAAATGGGGCCCTTCCTTTTGGAATCAATGGATATTCTTCCAATAACGGATCAGGAGCATGGGGAGAAACAATGGCAGCTAGTACTACTGCTTTCTCCGCAGTTCAAGGAGTTTATGGTGGTTCGGGTGCCGGTTCTGGTGTACTAGGTAATTACAACGGAACGAATACATCGAATACTAGGTCAGGAGTTTATGGGGTATGCAGCACACCTGCTGCAAACGTAGGTGGTACAGGAGTTTATGGTAATAATTCTATTGCTTCAGGTAGCCAACGCATGGGAGTGCTTGGAACTTATAATGGTGCTGCCTTTGGTTTGGGAGTGGTTGGAATCGGTTTCGGAGGTGGAATCATGGCTGGAAACAACGACGTTGCAGTAGTGGGCTGGCGTGCGAACAACTCAAACTACTCAGGTTATTTCAATGGAAATCATGTGATTGCAAATGGAACAAAATCTGCATCTGTCCCTACCTCACAGGGAAATCAGCTATTGTATGTTACTGAATCACCTGAAGTCTGGTTTGAGGATCTAGGCGGTGAAAAATTGGTGAATGGAGAAGTAACAGTTCAACTTGACCCACTGTTCCTTGAAACGGTCGTTATTGACGAAACTCATCCAATGCGTGTTTTCATTCAGATGGAAGGGGAGTCAGAAGAAGTATATGTCTCTAAAGGCACAACGAGCTTTACTGTGAAAGAACGTAATAACGGTAATTCAAACGCTGATTTTTCTTATCGTGTGATGGCTAAACGTGTTTATTTCGAAGATCACCGTTTTGGAAGCGACCCAGTTTGGGGACCTGGCGATACTCGTCAATACTCAGAATATGCGATTCCTCCAAAAATCGATTATGAAGAAAATATTCTTTTACAAGAGCAACTTCGCAGAGACTGGAAACAATCACCAATGCCTGCAGGATTTATCTATTATGATCAAATTCAAAAAGAAGCACAAGAACGCGAATTAACGCGTGACAAAAAATAAAAATTAAAACTTCTTAATTTAAAAGCGATTGGTTGACCAATCGCTTTTTTTTGGTTATTATAATGGTTTATAAATCTTTAATATCAAGTTATTCCCCTAATCGTATATGCACCCCAAATGTTGCGTTGAACATCCAGTTCCGAACATTGTCGGCAGGTCTTGAATCATAATAATTATTGCATTCAAATCGTAAATCAGTTCTCTTTAAAACTTGAAACATAACACCAATTGGCCCATCAATCTAAAATCATTAAAATCTCACCAAATTGGTTGAAAATAAAATAGTGTTAGCAAAAACTTAAACATTCTTATTTTTGAGCGAAACGATATAAAACATACGCTATGATTCCAAATATGATATTGGGGATCCAAACGGCAATAGAAGCAGGAAAACCAACGTTAATAGCAGCTACAGTAGTTATTTTCATTGCAAAAATATAGACAAAAATTATTGCTAATCCCAAAGCTATATTTACACCTACCCCTCCCCTTTTCTTGCGGGAAGAAACAGAAACCCCAATAATCGTTAGCACATAAGTGGCAAAAGGATATGAAGTGCGTTGAAATAATTCAATCTCGTACATCGGAACATTAGCAGATCCTTTTTCTTTTTCTCTTTTAATAAATGATTTCAATTGAGAATAGGTCATTGCTTCCGCAACATTATCTCTTTGAGCCATTTCATCAATTTTGAACCTAAATACTGTATCTTTTTTATGTCCCTCAAAAATTCTATCATTTGGATAACCAATGTATCTCTCAAAATAATCATTTAAGACCCATTTATTTGTTCCTTCAATGTTTATTGCAGAACGAGCTTTAATAAAATAGACAATCTTATTATTTTCATCCCATTGTTCCAAAACGAAATTATTAACAATTTTTTCTTCGGTTGTAAAATTCGAGAAATATACAACTTGATTCCCAGGATATTCAGCATGATAATCACTAACAGACATCGACTCTCTATAATATCGTTCTTCAAAATCCAACCGAGTTTGATTTGACTTAGGTAATACAAAATGATTCATTACTAAAGAGATTAGCATTAAAATAGTTGCTGCAATCATGTAAGGGCGCAAAAACCTATGAAAAGGTTTTCCACTATTCCACATTGGAATTATCTCAGTGTCCTGTGCCATTTTTGCCGTAAACCAAATCACTGAAACGAAAATAATCATTGATGAAAATGTGTTTCCGTAAAACAGAATAAAATTCAAATAATAATCAAAAACGATAGCTGACAAAGGAGCCTGATTGTCGATAAATTCACTTAATCTTTCAGACAAATCAAAAACCATTGAAAGAAGCATAATCACCCCCAACATGAAAAAAAATGTCGTAAGAAACTTTCTTATTATATATCTATCTAAAATTTTAAGCATTAATTATAACCTATTTTGCAATTTTGGAATCATTTTATCCTTCCATTGGCTGAAAGTTCCATCGATTATTTGTTTACGGGCTTCTTTTACCAATGCTAAATAAAAAGCTAAATTATGAATAGTTGCAATTTGAATTCCTAAATTCTCTTTTGATTTAATTAGATGTCTTAGGTATGCTTTTGAATAAACTTGATCCACAGAAGCAGTTCCATTTGGGTCTATGGCAGAAAAATCAAATTGCCATTTTTCATTTTTAATATTGATAATTCCTTCAGAAGTAAAAAGCATCCCATGTCTTCCGTTGCGACTGGGCATAACGCAATCAAACATATCAACGCCCATTGAGATGCATTCTAATAGATTAACAGGTGTACCCACTCCCATTAAATAGCGTGGTTTTTCTTTTGGTAGGATGGAACAAACCAAATCAGTCATACTGTATAATTCTTCGTCAGGTTCACCAACAGAAAGTCCACCAATGGCATTTCCAATAGCATTATGAGACGCAATTGTTTCAGCTGATTCAGTTCTTAAATCTTTATAAACACTACCTTGAACAATAGGAAAAAGCGCTTGTTCGAAACCGTATTTTGGTTCTGTAATTTCCATTTGGCTAAAGCATCTTTTCAACCACCGATGCGTCATGTGCATTGACTGCTTTGCATAGTCATATTCACAAGGATATGGTGTACATTCGTCGAAAGCCATAATGATATCAGCACCAATTGTTCTTTGAATATCAATTGCACGTTCAGGTGTAAAGAAATGATAACTTCCATCAATATGCGATTGAAATCTTACTCCTTCTTCGATAATTTTACGTGAACCAGACATTGAATAAACTTGATATCCGCCACTATCCGTTAAAATTGGCTTGTCCCAAACAATAAATTGGTGCAATCCTCCAGCCTGCTCCAACACCTCTAATCCTGGTCGCAAATATAAATGATACGTGTTTCCCAGAATTATTTGAGCATTCACCTCACTTTTAAGTTCTTGTTGATGAACACCTTTAACTGTTCCTGCAGTACCTACAGGCATGAATATAGGAGTTTCAATCACACCATGATCGGTATGAAGTAGTCCAGCTCTCGCTTTTGTTTTTGAATCTGTAAATTGTAAATCGAAGTGCATAAATTGTTGAAAAATAAACGCCACAAAGATACATGTATTTCATTATGCACCCCATCTTTGCACTAAAGCTTTATAAAGGAATGAAATTTTTACCAATATTTGAATTCGGAATCCCACTTATTACCTTTGTGTTTTTCTCCTTTATGGCGTTTATTAATCTCATATATACTTTTTTTATATACAGTAGATTAGCATTTTTTAAGGAGAAAGATTTGATTGACGATACTAATTTACCTTCAGTAAGTATAATTGTTGCAGCCAGAAATGAATCCGACAACTTGTATGACAATTTACCTTTATTATTACAACAAAACTACCCACAATTTGAAGTAATCGTGATCAATCATCAGTCTGTTGATGATTCAGCTTATCTTTTAAACGCTTATTGTCAACAATTTCCAAATTTAAG
>JBIIWQ010000197.1:0-4637 GCA_044338805.1 Crocinitomicaceae bacterium | reverse complement strand
ATCATTTTGATGGTTTTGGTGCAATCAAAAAAGTCATCAAAACACACAATAAAAGCACATTGCTTTGGATTATTTCATTTCTTGCATTTTTCCTTTCAGCAATAATCGACAATTTAACTGCAACTATCGTAATGATTACAATTATCAGGAAAATTGTTCCTGAACAGAAAGAAAGAATGTGGTTTTCTGGTTTCATTATTATTGCAGCAAATGCAGGTGGAGCTTGGACTCCAATTGGAGATGTTACAACTACCATGTTATGGATGGCTGGAAAAGTAACAACAGGGAAATTAGTATTGCTTTTAGGAATTCCATCGTTAATCAATTTACTCGTCCCGCTCGTTATTGGTTCTTTTTTACCCGCTTTCAAAGGAAAATTAGTCAGTTCAACAGATCTTGAAAGAACGAATAAATATGGCACTTCTATGCTTTTGATTGGTTTAGGACTAATTGTATTTGTTCCTGTTTTCAAAACAATTACCCATTTACCACCTTATATTGGTATGATGCTTTCTTTAGCTGTTTTTGCGCTTATAGCTGAATTTTTATCCAATCGGTCAATTTCTTTCACAAATCCAAGTGACACAGCTGAAAAACTAAATCATTCAGGTCCTACAATGGCAGCTTTGGGTAAAATAGAAATGCCTTCCATTCTATTCTTTCTAGGGATATTAATGACTGTTGCAGCAATGGAATCGTTAGGTATCATTTTCAATTTCGGTCAATCAGTGAGCACTTCTATGCCTGAAAACCGTTTTATTACCCTATTAGGTGTTGGTTCTGCCATTATCGACAATGTACCATTAGTTGCAGCTAGTATTGGTATGTTCCAAAATCCTCCTGATTCAAATGTATGGCATTTCATTGCTTATGCTGCGGGCACAGGTGGTTCAATGCTAATCATTGGATCAGCAGCTGGAGTTGTTGCAATGGGAATGGAGAAAATCAGCTTTTTTTGGTATTTAAAAAACATTTCATTGTTAGCATTAATAGGCTATTTAGCAGGAACTGGCATATTTCTATTACTTTCCTCTTTTTAAGGAATTGTATCTTTCTGAATCAATTTCGTTTATACCACACTTTAGATTATAGCAGTTTTATACTATTTGGCATTAGATAACATTATACTGTGGATATCTAATTTAGGACAAATTATTGTCGATGTATAGAATCACTAAATTTACATTACTAATTTTATTAAACGATAATGAAAAAACACTTAAAATACCTGATTTCCTTTGTAATGATAATGGTGGCAACTATTACGATTGCCCAAATTGCATCTACAAAACCAGTTGAACCAGCAAAATTAACGGAAGAAATGTCCGCATTCAGCTTCATAATTAAAGGAGGATTTTTCCTGATTCCAATTGCGTTGTTGTTATTTTATACATTGATTGTGATTGTTGAGAAATTTAGGTACATCAGACGCGTTGGTAAATACAACCAAAATTTATTAAGTGAAATAAAGTTGAACTTGCAATCGGGTAACATGACACCCGTTTTAGATACGTTAGCACGAGATCAAACAGCCTTTGGAAGTGTTGTTACAGAAGGAGTTTTAACGATTGGCAGACCAATTTCAGAAGTTGAATCCAACATGGATAAAATGGCAAATATTGAAATCGGTAAGATGGAGAAAAGCTTAGGTCATCTTGGATTAATCGCAGGTATTGCTCCAACACTTGGTTTCATCGGAACAATTTCTGGAGTAATTAAAATATTTTATAGCATCTCTGTTACTGAAAATGTAAGTATTGGAAATATTTCCGGTGGATTATATGAAAAGATGATTAGTTCTGGATCTGGTTTAATCGTTGGTATTATCGCTTTTGCAGGATACCATCTTTTAAATGGAATGATTGATAATTATTCATTGAGTATTCAAAAAGTAAATTTAGAATTTGTAAACCTTATTCAGAGACCAAGCAATGGCAATCAAGAGAAAAAATAGATTTCATGCTGAAGTAGCAACATCGGCATTAAGTGACATCATGTTCTTCTTGCTTTTGTTCTTCTTAATCATTTCTACTTTGGCGAACCCAAACGTTATAAAGGTTCCTTTGCCAAAATCGGATGCAAATGAAAAAACTCAGAAAGCGCATATTACACTTACTGTGACTGAAGAGAAAAAATATTTTGTCGATAAGAAGGAAGTTGCTTTTAATGAAATTGAAGGTTTACTATTAACTGAAACGCAGAAAATCGGAGATAAGACTGTTATAGTTCGTATTCCATTTGACTTGAAAGTTCAAGATTTAGTTGATTTATTGCAGATTGGAATGAAAAATGATCTTAAAGTAATTATTGCAACCGAGGCTTCAAAATAAGAACCAAAATCGCTGGAATACAGGCGTAACCTTATTGAACATATTGCGTTTAGGAATTAAATAGCAATTTCAAACAGTAATAATTTAAACACATTGACATGATGACAATTCAAATTGAAGAATCAAAAGATCGTAAAATAGGAGTTATCACTTCTGGTTCGACCATGTTATTGATGATAATTGTTTTATATTTCACCACTTTTTTCATCGGAACTCCTGTTCCTGCAGATATTCCTCCTTTAAAATCGGATGAAGTAATTGAAGAATTTCAAATTGACAATGTTGAATTGGAATCTGGCGGCGGGTCTGGAAGTGGAACACCAAGCAATGATAGAGTAGATACTCCTAAAGAACAATCACAGCATTATGTGACGCAAAACTCTTCTAACACGCATGTTTTTTCAGGAAATTCGCATAATAATACGGGACATAACGCAACAAATGGAAGTTCAACAACTACACAATCCAATAATCCTTTTGGAACAGGTGGTGATGGTGGTGGAAACGGAAGTGGTTCAGGAACTGGTTTTGGAAATGATGCAGGAAATGGCGGAGAAGGACCTGGCGGAAATGGAAATGGGAACGGTACAGGTCGAACTCGCTTAAACAACTTAAATACAGATCATATTCAATCTCCTGAAAATGCTAGTATTTATTTAATCTTAACAATTAATGCTGAAGGAAAAGTTGTTTCAGCGAAAAGTATTTCTTCAAAAACAACTACAACAGACACACGACTTATTAATCAATTCATAAGTGCAGTTAAGGATCAGATTAAATACAATAAGGATCCGGGAGCTGGTTTAGTGTCAGTTTATTTTTCAGCTAAACTCATTGCAAATTAAAACCTACCAGGAAGCGACAAATTGGTTGTTTCAGCAATTCCCTTCGTATCAAGAAATCGGAGCAAGTGCCTATAAACCTGATTTAGGAAATGTGCGCTTGCTCTGTGCTTTATTTGAAAATCCACAAAACAATTTAAGATTTATTCATATTGCCGGGACAAATGGAAAAGGATCCACTTCTTCTATGTTGGCTTCAATTTTAACTGAATCAAATGAAAGAGTTGGCCTTTTCACTTCGCCACACATAATTGATTTCAGAGAACGGATTCGTGTGAATGGTGAAAAAATTGCTGAAGTCGAAGTAATTCAGTTTTGCAATCAGATCATCAACGCCAAACTTTCCTTTGAACCTTCTTTTTTTGAAATAACATTTGTTTTGGCCTTGCTTCACTTTCAAAAAAGTAAATGCACAATTTGTGCGATCGAAACTGGCCTCGGAGGACGTTTAGACGCTACAAACATCATTACTCCATTACTTAGTGTCATTACTAATATTTCGCTTGAGCATACGCAATTTTTAGGAACGACAATAGCTGAAATTGCAGGTGAAAAAGCTGGAATTATAAAAAATACTGTTCCAGTTGTAATTGGTGAAACAACAGCAGTATCAAAACACGTGTTTCAGAAAAAAGTGGAATCAACCCTCTCCCCTATTTTTTGGGCTGAAGATTTGTCATTTGACAAGCCATTTGAGGTTCCACTGTTAGGTGCTTATCAAAACAGGAATTTTAGGACGGTTCAATGTTCCTTGGACATTTTAAACAAAATTGGGTTTGACATATCGAATAAATCCATTTCTAATGGTTTACAAAACCTTTCTAAAAACACAGGATTTTTTGGTCGCATGCACGTTATTTCAAAAGAACCATTGACCATACTAGACGTTTCCCATAATTTGGAGGGTATTCAACAAACACTTGAAGCAATAAATAATTTGAACAAAGGGAAATTACATATCATTTATGGAACAAGTTCAGATAAAAATTATAGCGAAATAATTTCTGTTTTTCCTGCAGATGCCGCAATCAATTTATGTTCCTTTAAAAATGCAAGAAGTCTTTCTTATCAGGATTTAGAACAGATTTCAAAAGAAATGAGTCCACATCCTCGCTTATTTGACAATGTAAAGGTGGCATTATCCTCAATTCAATCTATTGCAAACAAGGAAGATACTATTCTTGTATTTGGGAGTTTCTTTTTAATAAGCGATTATTTTTAATATTTTTCATAAAAACCCTTGTTAAAAAGAAAAACACCCTTATATTTGCACTCCCAACAACGAAACAAACGAGTTTCTTTTTAGGATTACGGGGGATTAGCTCAGTTGGTTCAGAGCGCCTGCCTTACAAGCAGGATGTCGGCGGTTCGAATCCGTCATTCCCCACTAAAAGCTTCACAGAAATGTGAGGCTTTTTTGTTGTATTATAATCCCAATTTCTCCTCAACCATTTCACACACCTTA
>JBIIWQ010000196.1:0-4643 GCA_044338805.1 Crocinitomicaceae bacterium | reverse complement strand
ACAGTTAAATATGCTCATGTAGTTCTTCCTGGAGCAACATTCTTGGAGAAAAGTGGAACATTTACAAATGCTGAAAGAAGAATTCAACGTGTATTAAAAGCTGTTGAACCTTTAGAAGGAACAAAAAGCGATGGGCAAATTTTAGTGGATATCATGAATAAAATGGGTTACGCTCAGGCAGATTATGATGCCGAAACAATGTTGGAAGAAATTTGTCAAATTGTTCCTTTCTTCGCGGGTGTTACTTGGGATGAATTAGGTGATAACGGAAAACAATGGCCTGTCAAAAAAGATGGTTCGGATACAGAAATTTTACATTTAGCTGAATTCACAAGAGGAAAAGGGAAATTTCATTACTTCGATTTCAAAGAAAGCAATGAGACGGCTAAAAATGGAAAAGAATATCCATATATCATCACAACCAATAGAGAATTAGAGCACTACAATTCTGGAACAATGACAAGAAGAACTGGAAATGTCAAAATTCTTACAGAAGATGTATTGTTGATTCATGCTACAGATGCAGCGCGACATTTAATCAATGAGGGCGACATGGTTTGCGTTGAATCTCCAAGAGGCAAAGTGGATATCAAAGCGCGTATTACGGATGAGGTAAAACCTGGAATCATGAGTACAACTTTTCATTTTCCAGAAGTAATGTTGAACCTTATAACGAGTGATGAACACGACAGTTTGGCAATGTGCCCAGAATATAAAATCGTAGCGGTGAATATTCGAAAGAGCAAAGGACAGTATAGTAACAGATAAAAAACAAAAAGGCTAGAAAATATTTCTAGCCTTCTTCTTATCTTTAATTGAGTAATCGTTATGATACCGTATGACACATTTATACCCCTTTAGGGGTTATATGTTTTTAGCGCTGGATGTAATCCAGCGAAAAAAACATGAGATTATTCACTTTTTGGCATGTATTTTTTGTAAAATCATGCCAAAAAGATTTTGTGGTAACAAAGCGAACAGTCAATTATTTAAATATCAATTCAACAACGAACTCAATTTTAATCCTTTATTCACGATATTCATTTTTAAGGTAAATCTTATTTTTCGCGCATAATTTGAAGTGCCAAAAGAATCATTCAATTCTTGACTCATCCAAACAGGGAAGTATATTGCAAACACTTTAGCCAATCGAATTCCAACTCCAGTATTAATTGCTGAATTCACACTTGATCCATTTGAAAAAGCTCCAAAATCAGCGAATAATCCAAAAATACTCATCCTTGGAATTGGTAATTGTAAGTATAAATTTCCAGTCGCCATAAAATGAGTGGTTGTACCATATCTGCTAGTGCTTTTAAATCCTCCCATGTTTTCATCTCTCTGCTGTGACCAAATACCGGAGTTAGCGTTTCTTCCAAAGTAATAATCTTCAAAAAATAAATCTTGAGCGCCATCACTGCCACTTAATGACATCGAATATCTATATGTATTTGTACCTTGATTCAATTTTAAATTATACGTGTTTCCAATAAATCCGCGGACTTCCACCCAACGTTTCATTTTGTTTTTTAAATAACGAAACTTGTAGCTCGCTTCAACATTCACACGAGCCATGTCTGCATCTTGTGCCTTGATTAAATCAGTTCGTAAAGCAATATGGACTTGGTGGTCTGGTCGTGTGAAGTCTATAGCGTATTTTGCAAAACCACCTATGTAATCTGTTTTTAATGAATCGTAAAAGTCATATTTACCGATGCCTTGAAGAGTGAAATTTTGTGAAAAATGTGAATTCGTACGATTCCCAATTTTTACGTTCCAATAAGGTGCAATCGCTAAATAGGTTCCATCATTCTTGCGAATAGTAGAACTTGAGTCCATTTTAAAAGACTTAATTGAAACACCAAAACGAGAAATTTTGATGTGCTTTTTCGGTAAACACGTGTACGAGAATTCTCCAATTCCTGAAACCATTTGTCTGCCAAAAGAATACATTGGAGCTACTAAAAATTGAAAACGGTTAAATGGAACACCATTATTGTGAACTACTGCACCAATCATAAATTTATCATACATGTTTCCAGCAATAATCGGGCTCCAAAATAAGTTGTTTTTCGTCGCTTCATTGTCTCCAATCAAAAATTCAAATTTAATTGGTTCCACTTTTTTCAACATGCCTTTTGAATGCCAATTATTATTCCCACGATATATTTCAGGAATATCCTTTGTTGCATCAATGCGCACTTCATCGGCATCTTTTGTGCTCAAGGATAAAGATGTTTTTTTATTACTTGGTTCAGCCCATTGCGTCTCTACAATTTCGCCATTCTTGAATATATTTACTTCAATAGGACCATTTACTTGTCCAACATTTTTGACAGTTACTAATGTACCCATCTCATCAGTTTTTACCTTTTTCAATTTGTAGTCAACATGATTACACGTTTTAATTAAATCGTGAAACAACCAACTCAAATCTTTTCCTGAAGCTTTTTCTAAAGTTGCTTTCATATCTTCAGGCTGTGGGTGCTTGAATTTCCATTCTTCGAAATAAGCATGCATGCATTTTCCAAATAATTCTTCACCCAAATAATCTTTTAAATAGTAAAAAACAAGACCTGTTTTTTGATACATGATCACGCCATAATTCAGAGAAGAAAATTCAGTAGAATGTGTTTCTAAGGGCTGATCTTCTCCTAAAACAGCAGTCATGCGATAAGAAATATCGCCCATATCATGGTGGTCTAGATCGTTAAAATGAAATCTCCCGCCTAAAACCATGTCTGACATTCTTTGATTATCTGGGTATTTTGTTTGAATGTAACGCACTTCATTTAAGGTATTCATTCCTTCGTCCATCCATCCGTGAACACGTTCATTGGAACCTAAAATTCCGTAAAACCAATTATGTCCAACTTCGTGAACGATAACAACCTCTAATTCTTCTTTAGAACTTGCATTTCCAATTACAGTTACATTTGGATATTCCATTCCTCCACCTGCGCTGATTGTTCCATCAAGAGCTGTAACATTATTATACGGATAATCGCCATTCCACAACGAATAGAAATAAGTTCCATCATTGATATATTCAATGGCATGTTGCCAAGTGTTAGCATTATGTGGAACAAACATTGCCCAAGTTGTTACTAATCTTTTTGATTCTGGCAATGTAACTTCACCCTTTAATACAGCAAAACGTTTATCTGCAAACCATGCAAAATCATGCACTTTACTTTGAGTATAACGTATTGTTTTAAATTCAGAGTCAGAAGGAGGGAAGATTGTTTTTCCTTTTCTACCTTGATCTTGTGAGAGATAGTCACCTAATTTTTTATTGGTTTCTTCGGCTTTGGAATTTAAAAAATCAATTTCAGATTGCGTTTGTAAGTCACCAGTTGCGCCAACAATGTAGTTTTTTGGAAGCGTAATACTTACATCAAATGAACCGTATTCAGAATAAAATTCCCCTTGATTTAAATACGGCATTTGGTTCCAACCATTTTTATCATAGACAGCAGGCTTTGGATACCACTGCGTAATTTGATAGGATTGCCCAATGTGTCCAAGGCGTGAAATAGATCCAGATGGTAGCTTGACTTTAAACGGAGTTGAAACTGAGAAGCGTTCTCCTGATTTTAAAGGTGTTGCTAAATATAAAATGCAAATATCAATGTTTAGAGGATCAAATTCCCAGTTTACTTTTGTGCCATTTATTTTGAAATCTAATGAGTCAATTCCTCCTTTGTCAGCGGCATCTCCATATTTCAAAGTTGTTTGACCGCCTTCATATTGTTGTTTCGCCAAGGCTGTTTTACCATTTCTATAAGCGTTTGGCCATAAATGAATATAGATTTCATTCAAATCATTAGGTGAATTATTGATATATTCAAATTCTTCAAATCCACTGATGGAATTATTTATATCGTCTAATTTCACTGAAATGGTATAATTTACTTCCTGCTGCCAATAGTTTTGAGCATTAGAAAATCCTGAAATAATTGAAAGACAAATTAAAAGATTCAGCTTTTTCATATTGAATATAGATTTAAATTTTTTGAGCACAATGTAAATTATTTACTCGTTAAAGTTAAGCATTTGAGGGAAATAAAAAAGGCTACCCAAAATGGATAGCCTTCAGATCAATAAGTTCAATTATTTTTGAATAACAATTCGCTGCTGCGCATTGCCATTCTCCGAAATAATCTTTAAAATATAGGTTCCATTTGAAATAGAAGTTAAATTAAGAACCACAAATGAATTTTCAATTGTTTGAGAACTTACTATTTTGCCATTCAAATCGGAACATTCAATACGACCAGTAATTAATTGGTTAAAATCAACTTCAAAAATACCAGTCGATGGATTTGGATAAAGTGTAAAATTGATATTTTCAAGTTTGTTTAATCCGGCATAATTGTCTGTTAAATCACAATTTTCATCAACACCATTGTTCAAAATTTCCGTTGCTCCAGGATAGGCATTTGGATTTGAATCATCACAATCACCATCTATCAATGAATAGTTAGCTCCTGGATCTTGGCAAAATAATGTTCCAGTCCCAGTTCCAAATGAATCATCATCTGTATCCGTGAAATACGCGTTAAAAATTAATCCTTCATCAGATGGGCCATTACAATTGTTATCTAATCCATCGCAAATTTCTGGTGCTCCTGGATAAACGG
>JBIIWQ010000194.1:0-4678 GCA_044338805.1 Crocinitomicaceae bacterium | reverse complement strand
GAATAAAGATTTGCTTGCAAGTTGGGATATGAAATGGTTAGTAATAGCTTGAGCAATTGTTTCTGGTTCTGCCATTCTACCTTCTCCCTCTAAACCACTTGCTAATTCACCATTTTCAGCTGGGATAACAATTACTCCATCTTTTTGAAGTTGTACTAAATTTCTTTTTGTAGTTGGATGAGCATACATATCCAAATCCATTGCAGGGGCAACCATTACAGGAGCCTTCATTGAAAGATAAGTTGCTAAAACAAGATTATCACAAGTTCCACTTGTCATTTTTGATAACGAATTTGCCGTTAATGGGGCAACAACAAATAAATCTGCCCAAAGACCATATTCGACATGATTTGTCCATACGCCAGTTTTTTTGTTCCAAAACTCAATACCTACAGGATTTCCAGAAAGCGTTGATAAAACTAAGGGACTTATAAAATCAGAAGAGGCAGGAGTCATTATACATTTGACTTCTGCCCCTGATTTTTTTAATATGCGAACAAGGAATGCGATTTTGTATGCAGCAATACCTCCGGTTATCCCAAGAAGAATGCGTTTTCCTTGCATGATTTATTTTTCTTCTGGCATTCTTACGAACATCTTATCTTCCAATAATTCTTGCATTGCCATAGCCACTGGCTTAGGTAATTTCTCATAGAACTTTGAAATTTCGATTTGCTCACGATTTTCGAAAATTTCTTCTAAATTATCAGTAGTTGAAGCAAACTCTTGTAATTTCTGTGTTAACTCTTCTTTCAGCTCTACACTGATTTGATTAGATCGTTTCGACATTGCTACAATTGACTCGTATATGTTTGCTGTATTCTTTTCCATATCAACCGTATCTCTTGTTACTGTTGAACGCTCTGCTGTACTATTTTTAAAATTCATTTTAATTTATTTACCGTAATTAAAATTTTGAAGCTCCTTATTCATTTCGTCACTGATGTCGTTGACCTCACTTTTGTAAATAGAATTAGGAAATTCACTGACAAAAGTACGATATCTTTCAATAGTTTCTTCAATTCTTTCTCTTTTTTTATTCTCGATACTATTGATAGCTAGAAAACGAGAGTTTTTTATTAAAATATAAAATATTTCTTCCTTGTAAATTGAACGAGGATAATCTTCCATAAAAGTTAATGCAGTTGTAACTGCTGCGCGATAATTCTCAGTTTTCGAATATAATTTTACAGCATCATAATTCTTACCTTCAATTTTAAATCTCAACTTATCCATGATTTGATTACAAGAATCAATTAGATTTGAAGTTGGATATTTATCAATAAATTGCTGTAAATTATTTATTGCCAATTCAGTTTCGTTTTGATCTAATGATTTTTCAGGAGAATTATTCACAGAACACATAGCTGATAGAAAAAGACATTCCTGCGCTTTTGGACTGAATGGAAAACGTTGGGTAAAAGCCCCGAGATAATAACCAGCCATATAATAATCCTCTACTTCATAATACGATTTTCCAATCCTAAAGTAGGACAACTCCCCTTCTCCAGTTTTCGGCATACGCTGATAAACTTGCTCAAAAAGTGTTACTGATCGCAAATATTGTTTGTCATTAAACAAATCATTTGCTAATTGAAACTTCCGTTCATAATCATCACCTTTTACAACTTTATTGTAATCAGCGCATGAACTTAAAATAAAGTAACCGAAGCAAATAATTAATATATTTTTAAATAATGTCATTCTTATAAATTGTTTTAAATCTCAGCAATATATCATTTATTTCACGCGTAAACTTCTGCCTATTTGCAATGTAGTCGTAGGTCTAATCCCATTAAGTTGACAAATTTTTGAAATTGACGTATTATTTCTTGATGCAATATTTGATAACGTATCTCCAGATTTTACTTTATGATATTTTTTTTGAGCAGTTTGAACAACTTTTACAACTTCCACTGGACTTTCTCCTTCATCTAATGTATCAGTAGGTTTTGCTCCTGGTCTAAATAAACCTTTGTGAATAAATAAATTATCATCCTTACAAACCCTTTTTTCAAAATCAATTACTTCTTCTGGATTCATTGCCGCATCATAAAAACGCATTTCAAAATGCAAATGAGAACCAAAGGAATGTCCTGTATTTCCGCCTAATCCTAAAATATCGCCAGCCTTTACATCCTGATCTGGAACAACCAATAATTTACTTAAGTGAGCATAAAACGTTTCTAAACCATTGTAATGTCTAACAATAACCAAATTCCCAAAACCTCCATCGTTGAATTTTGCATACCTCACTTTTCCTGACCAACAACTTCTAACAGTATCGCCTGTTTCTAAATCTAAATCAATTCCACTATGATGTTTTCCACTTCTGTAACCATAGCGAGATGTAACAATACCATCAACCGGAGATCTAAATTCACTGTGAACATCCTCTAGAACACACAACCATAAAGTATCTTTTAAACGTGAAAGATCATTTTTTCTAGCCGAAGTATAACATGTATTATTGTCCCACGTTTGAATATAATTCAACGTTGAATCCTTTGTCATCATCCTGTACATACGCGGATTCAATACACCGTCAAATCCCTTATCTTTTTCATATTCCCAAGTTCTATTAGCATATATAAACATGCGACCATTAGCAGTTTCTAAGGTATCTAGTATCTTTTGAGCATGCGTTGAGAAAATGGAAAGAAAAAAGAAAAGAATGGAGAATAACTTTTTTATCATAACAAAAATCTTCGTGGTAATTTCAAATAAAATACCATTATTTATCTAGTTTTACTTCCCAAATATAAGGAAAACAATAATTATTTAACTACATCCATTACTAAGACATTGTAAAAAATACTTTCATTTGGCTTTACAAAATCCAAATATCCTTCGTTACCATAGGCTTCCGAAGGTGGAACTAAGACATATAATCTATCTGACTTTTTAGCATTAATTAACGCTTTTCGCAAACCAGGAACAAGTCCATGATCTGCCAAACGATATGTAAATGGCTTGTTTGTTCGGAACGTATTTACATACATTGCATTAGAAGGAGTGCTAGCCATCCCATGAAAAACAATACTTGTTTTGTCGCTGAATTTCATCTTATTATCCTTGTTCTCTTCAAGTATCCATACTTTAGTGCCATCAATAATTCTATCAGGCTTTTCTTTTTTCAAAACTCTAATATACAAAAGATTATCTGCATTTGGAGGAATTAACCCTTCAACACCTTTGCTTCCTCTAGCTAATTTGCTTGGAATTAAGACTCTTGCGAAGTCGCCAACTTTCATTTCTTTCAATGCTATTTCCCATCCTGGTGTTTGCAATCCAAAACCTAGTAAAAATGGCAAAGACTCTTTGTTCAACAAATGATTTCCATCCACTTCTGTTCCGTCTTTAATTTTAACTTTATAATCAATTGAAATAAGATCTCCTTCAATTAAAGTTGAACCTTGTCCTTGCTCATACCATTGAATAGAAATACCATTAGGTAGCTTTTTCGTAGCAACAACCTTGTGCTCTTCATCTAAAATATTTTTTGTTTTTACTGTCTTCTTAACAATAGGATTGCTAGTAGTTTTCACTCCAGAGGTATCACAAGCGACTAATAAAAAAGTCATATAAATAAAAAGTCCTATTCTCATTTTCTTAATCCAATTAAATGTAAATCAACAACTATTGTTGTTAAAGGTGGTATTTTATTCAAATCTCCAACCAAACCATGTGCTAAATGACTTGGGATAATCATTTTAACGTGATCGCCAATTCTCATCTTCTTTATCCCCTCTTGAATACCTGTTTCAATTTCACTTTTATCAATTACAAATTCTTGATATTCGTCCTCCTCAGTTTTATAACATTCAGTTCCATCAAGCAATGAAATAATCATCTCAACTTCAGCTGTCAATCCAACCTGGGCAAAGTCACCAATTCCTTTTTCCAAATAAACATATTGAAGCCCAGAACCTGTTTTAATCATATCCCAATCTTTATGCTGTTCCAGAAAAAGATTTATTTCAATCTCTTGTTCTAAAGCTAAATCCTTGTTGAATTCTAAAGATTTTTCTTTGTTCCAATCGATTTCTTTTGGCAATTCATTAGTAGGTTCACCGCAAGAACCAAAAATAATTAGGGATATGAAGATTAAAAATCTTTTCATTTGAAGTATTCTGGAATTAACGATTTAAAACGTTCAATAGTATTATTCATTGGTTCAAAACTAATACCACCTGCGGCATATTTATGTCCACCTCCTTCAAAATTTTCTCCGGCCAAAACGTTTACAAAATAATCGCCTTTTGATCGAAAAGAAATTTTCACTTGTCCATCCCTTTCTGCAAAGAAGGCTGCAACTTGAATTCCCTCAAGCGACAACGCAACATTTACCAAGCCATCAGTGTCCCCTTTCTGGTAATTATACCGATTCAATTCTTCTTCTTTTAAGGAAATTATAGCGACAGGATAATCTTTTATTAGTTCTAATTTTTCACTTATAGCAAAGCCACGTAATTGCAAACGGTCTACTGTATTTGTATCCATTACTTTTTCATGAATCTCATGGTGCTTTACTCCTGCAAGAATTAATGCAGCTAAAATTTCGTGCGTTCTAGGTTGAACCGAAGGATAACGGAATGATCCAGTATCTGTCATTATTCCTAAATAAATTGGGACTCCAATTTTCTCATTCAATAATTCTAAATTTCCAGATTGATCA
>JBIIWQ010000193.1:0-4682 GCA_044338805.1 Crocinitomicaceae bacterium | reverse complement strand
TTACGTTCTGCAAGTGTTGAGCCACCCACTTCTTTTTGCGTAATTTTTTGAACGATTTCTTTTGTTACTCTATTTCCAGCTGATTGACGTCCTTTTATTAATAATTCGCCCATGTCAACATCAAAACGCAAACGCTTAAGGTGTGGTCTTGGACGCAATAATATATTAATTACCTCTCGCTCACCATTCGGATGAACAGAGAAATAAAGCATTTTTGAACCTTTGGTTCCGCGTGATAAATCATATTCAGTATCACGTGTAATTGAGTTCACATAAAACCGTTTCATCATTGCTGGACCACCAACACCATCTTGATAAATCAAGTGATAGATTGTTCTTTTGTCGCCTTTTTTCCAGACATCAGCATGAACAATTCCTTTACCAACAAATTTCTTATCAGCAACTTTGGTAATCATCATTTTGCCGGTCGCAAAGAAAATAATTACATCATCGATATCCGAACAATCGTTGATAGGATCTGTTTTCTTTAAACCGTAACCGATGAATCCTTCTTCGTAATCCACATACAATTTACGGTTTGCAATAATTACTTTTGCGGCACTGATAGTATCGAATATTTTGATTTCTGTTTTACGTTCTTTTCCTTCTCCGAATCGTTTTTTCAAATCTTTGAAATACTCTATACAATACTCGATTAGGTTCGCCAATTTCTCTTTGACCGCTTCCATTTCCTCTTCAATCTTCAAAAGCACATCATCAGCTTTAGAGGAATCGAATCGGGTAATTCTAATCATTGGAATTTGAGTCAATTTATTTAAATCTTCATCCGTTATTTCACGAATAAATTGTTTTTTAAACTTCTCAAATCGTTTGTATAAATATTCGAATAAGGTGTCTTTATCATGGTGTAGCTTAAAATCAATGTACATTTCTTCACGGATGAAGATTTTTTCCAAGGTTGAAAAATGCCATTGACGTTCTAACTCATCCAATCGGATTTCTAATTCCAATTTTAATAAACGAACTGTATTATCAGTATTGAATCGCAAGATTTCACTGACCCCTAAGAAACGAGGAGTATCTCTGTCAATAATTGACGAATTCGGAGAAATTGAAACTTCACAATCCGTAAAAGCATATAGTGCATCTAAGGTTTTATCTGGAGAAACGCCAGGTGCCATGTGAATAATAACTTCTGCAACTGCGGCAGTATTATCTTCAATTTTCTTGATTTTTATTTTTCCTTTGTCATTGGCTTTGATAACAGATTCAATTAATGAACCTGTTGTTGTACCAAAAGGAATTTCATAAACAACAAGGGTTTTATTGTCTAGTTTTTTAATTTTTGCGCGAACACGAACTTTTCCACCACGCAACCCGTCATTATAGTTCGTAAAATCAGCCATTCCACCATTTGGAAAGTCAGGAAATAACTCTACTTTTTTTCCGCGAAGGTGATTGATTGACTGATCAATCAATTCTATAAAATTATGTGGCAAAAACTTACATGCCATACCAACAGCAATACCTTCGGCACCTTGTGCTAATAGCAACGGGAATTTTACTGGCAGATGCTCAGGCTCTTTATTTCGACCATCGTAACTAGAAAGCCATTGGGTTGTTTTTGGATTAAAAACAACATGTGCAGCAAACTTAGAAACTCTTGCTTCAATATAACGAGGAGCCGCAGCTCCATCACCTGTAAGTGTATTTCCCCAGTTTCCTTGGCAATCAATTAATAAATCCTTTTGACCTAATTGCACTAAAGCATCCCCAATTGATTGATCACCGTGAGGATGGTATTTCATTGTATTTCCAATGATGTTCGCAACTTTATTGTATCGACCATCATCCAATTCTTTCATAGAATGTAAAATCCTGCGTTGAACAGGTTTCAATCCATCGTGTAAAGAAGGAACAGCACGTTCTAGAATAACGTAACTCGCATAATCTAAAAACCAATTTTCGTAAAGTCCGCCAACAGGAACAATCTTGTCGTCAACAGATTTACTTTCGAAAGGATTATTCTCGTCCCCTTGATTTTCATTTTGATCTTCTAAATCTTCTTCAGCCATCTTTTATGAAGCAATTTCAAGGTTATTATCTTCTGTATCATTTCCCTCTATGATCTCAGCAATGTCTTTCTCAACACGTAAATTATCAATGATAAATTCTTGTCGTTCAGGTGTATTCTTACCCATGTAATACGACAATATTGAATCAATTGAAGCGTCTTTTGATAAAATTACTGGCTCCAAGCGGATATCATCACCAATAAAATATTTGAACTCATCTGGAGAAATCTCACCCAAACCTTTGAATCGTGTAATTTCTGGATTCTTACCTAATTCTTCAATTGCATTGCGACGTTCTTGTTCTGAATAACAGTAAATCGTTTTCTTCTTATTTCTAACTCGAAACAAAGGAGTTTGCAATACATAAACGTGATTTCTTTTCACTAAATCTGGAAAGAATTGCAGAAAGAAAGTCAACAATAACAATCGAATGTGCATACCATCGACATCGGCATCAGTTGCAATTACAATGTTGTTGTAACGCAAATTATCCATATCGTCTTCAATGTCTAAAGCAGCTTGAATGAGATTGAACTCTTCATTTTCGTATACAATTTTCTTTGTAAGACCGTAACAATTCAACGGTTTACCCCGCAATGAGAAAACAGCTTGTGTATTTACATCTCTCGATTTGGTTATCGACCCACTTGCGGAATCTCCCTCAGTAATGAATAAAGTTGTTTGCTCGCGACGTTCATCCTTCAAATCTGTCAAGTGACTTCTACAATCTCTTAATTTCTTGTTGTGAAGATTCGATTTTTTCGCTCTGTCACGTGCTATTTTTCTAATCCCTGAAAGTTCCTTACGCTCTCTTTCAGATTGTTTTATTTTTCGTTCTATTAATTCTGCAACATCCGGGTTTCTGTGCAGATGGTTATCCAATTTCTCTTTCAAGAAATCATTGATAAATGTTCTTACAGATTTCCCTCCCGGCTCCATTTCTTGTGAACCCAATTTCGTTTTTGTTTGAGACTCAAAAACTGGTTCAACCACTTTTATTGAAATTGCAGCAACAATCGATTGGCGGATATCTGAAGCTTCATAATTCTTGTTGTAAAAATCACGTATTACTTTGGCTACAGATTCACGAAAAGCACTTTGGTGCGTTCCTCCTTGTGTTGTATGTTGACCATTGACAAAAGAATAGTAATCTTCACCATACGTTTTACCATGTGTAAAAGCTACTTCAATATCTTCCGCTTCAATATGTATAATTGGGTACAATGGGTCACCATCCATATTGTTCTCGAGAAGGTCTTTTAATCCATCTTTCGATTGAAATTTTTCTCCGTTGAAATACATTGCCAAACCGCGATTCAGGTAGCAATAATTCCACATCATTTTCTCAATATACGGCGTTTTAAAAGCATACTTTTTAAAAATTGTTTCATCTGGAATAAACTCAACGTATGTTCCGTTTTGCTCGTCTGTATCAACGATTGCTAAATCTTCAATGAGTTCACCTTTTGAGAAAGATGCTTGTTTCTTTTTTCCTTCACGGACAGAATAAACCATGAAGTACGATGATAAGGCATTGACTGCTTTTGTACCTACACCGTTTAATCCTACCGATTTTTTAAATGCTTTTGAATCATATTTTCCACCGGTATTCATTTTTGAAACAACTTCAACTACTTTCCCTAATGGAATTCCACGACCGTAATCACGAACGGTAACTTTTCCGTCACGAACTTTAATATCGATTCGTTTACCATTTCCCATGACAAACTCATCAATACAGTTATCCGTTACCTCTTTTACTAGAATATAAATACCATCATCAGCCGCAGCACCATCGCCAAGCTTACCGATGTACATTCCTGGACGCAACCGAATATGTTCCTTCCAATCGAGGGAACGAATATTGTCTTCCGTATATTGATTTTCAGCCATTTATACTACATGTATTGTAATTCAAAACACTTGTCGTTTGAGTATAATGCCGATAAAGTTTGAAAATAGCTTTCCATTTTAATGAGACAACTATATTGAAAACAACATCGGTATTAAAACGCATTAATGCATAACAAACAAATATAAGTACAGGAAGCTGATGTTTAACAGGAAGTTATCAGGACTTTTGAACGCTTTAAGGTTGAAAAGCCTATCGAGAAATAATGTACTTTTCTCCGTCCTCAACAACGATAGAATTATTGAAAATAACTGTGGCTTCATTCAGATGAATCTCAGTTGAGTCGTAGCGCGCACTTAAATGCCCCAAAAGCAATTTGTACACATTCGCCTTTAACGCAATTTTAGCTGCTTGAGAAGCTGTACTGTGAAAAGTTGCTTTTGCACGTTCCTTGTCTTTTTCAATAAAAGTTGCTTCGTGATAAAGTACAGTTGCATTTTCTATAAATGGAATAATTGTTTCCCAATAAGTGGTGTCGGAGCAATAAGCGTACGAATAACTTGGTTTCGGAGCAGCTGTAAATTCTTCAAATGAAAAAATATTGCCTTTTTCATCGATCACATCCTCTCCTTTTTTAAGTCGTGGCAAATATTCCAATTTCAATCCTGCACCTTTCATTGCGTTACTCAACAATTGTCGCTCTTTCAACTTTTCCTTGATTAAAAATCCATTGGTTGGCACACGATGTTTTAAGGGAAATGTATGAATCTCAATTAAATTATCTTCAAAAATAA
>JBIIWQ010000247.1:0-3745 GCA_044338805.1 Crocinitomicaceae bacterium | reverse complement strand
AAGGAAATAACAAGATTGATAAGCCAGTTTTCATGTATTTCTTACTTGTATTAATATTACGGCAATATTAATCAAATATTAATAGTCAGGATAAACAATAAAAAAAAAGACCTATTTCTAAGTCTCTTTTGTTTAAAATAGTAGGATTGGTCAATAATTCACCATTCGTCTTTTTTAAAACTAAAGGTTTTTTTCAAATCTTCAATTGTCTCATTTACTTTATCCTGAAGGGTAGTTTCAATTTCATCCAAACGCATTGCTGATTTATCTCTAGTTGTTGTACTCGAAATTTTTGGTTTATAAGCAGCAATATAATTCTCCATGCTCATTCCAGGTTCACCAGGTGATGTTTTTTTAATAAAATTATTAAACGTATATCTTACTTTTTGATCTTTAAATTCTAATTTCAAAACTGTTGAGAATCTATAATCATACTCTTTACCCAATTCTGATTTTTTACCTTTTACATTATAGATTATTTCATAAACTCTATCTTTAGTAACAGCATCTTCTGAAACAAATTTAAGCATGTATTTATCTTGTTTCTCCCACTTTATTGCCATTTCTGTCAATTGAGTTTGAGTCAAAGAATCTGTTGCAATAACGCTTTGATATGATACTTTATCTGAACCTAAATCACGGTTCATTTCGAAATTTTGTCCAAAACTAAAAATCGAGCAAGAGACAAAAATAAAAAGTGTGAAAATATTTTTCATAAGGATAAAAAAAAGAATTCCCCTCGAAAAAGGGGAATTCGCATTATTTCGCTGTTTTCTTTAACAAGTACTTGTAGGTTAATTCGCCGGTGCTGTCAGAAATAATATAATTGTTTACATACTCCCAACCATTGGCATCCATGAAATTCAAGGCATCAACCATACTGTTGAATGCAGCTGTTTTTCCATCAGCAGCCTTAATAACTTGTTGATTCCAAGAAAAAGCTTGTCCGTAGTCAACAAAAACTTTAACTTTTGTAGGGCTCAATAATTTAGTCTTACCTACTAATTCAACATATTGAATGTCTAAATCATTTACATTCACTCCTTCAACAGTTACTTGAGCTTTTGCTCCTAATGTAAGCAAGGTTAACCCTGCAATTAATAAGATTTTTTTCATTTTTATTTATTTTGGTTTTTTATATTTACTGCCATTCATCAATATCAATGCCAAGATTTCAAAGGTAAAGGATATTTCTCTTCAACGAAATTATTTAAGAAGATAATCACCAGTCCATGAAATGCAAGTGGAGCCATTTGCGTTTAAATTATGCTCTTCAGTAACGGTCATATTTTTACCAATCAAATTAAAAACAATGCGACCTGCACCAGATTTAAATTCAAAAAGTGTTTGATCTGAATTGATTGGTTTTGCTGTTCCACTGATTTCATTTACGACACACTTGTCAGTTGTTTTTCCATAAATTATGAATAGAAAACCTGCACCATCGTAATTATGTGAAACTAAAATTTCGGAACCGTCCTTTCTAGCATATATTTTATCTGCAAAAGTTTCATCGCTTTCAATAATTTCAACTAATTCTGTATAAATGCCAATTTTCTCATCGTTGTGATGAATCGTCAAGACTTTTGAACCTTTTGAATCGATAGTAAAATCTACTTCCAATGGTATTGGTGAGTTCTCAAGTCTAATTTCAATATGTTCCATTTCTGATTCACAATATCCAACACCTTTAGTTACGCTAATGTTTTTGCCATTAGCCATTTTTGTAAATAATAATAGAAAACAATCTTTAGCTTCTACTCCTTCATCCGGGATAAAATTGATATTGTAACTTTCCGTTTGTGCTTCATTGGTATATATTCCTAAATAAAAAGGATCTAGTTGTGCATAGATACTGCTATTTATGATAAAAATTGAGATTACGAAAAGTTTGAATTTCATTTTGGTGATTTTAGAATAACGTTCAAATGTATTAAAATAATCATCCAATTTCACATCTTGAAAAGTTAATTAATTCACATTTTTTTAATTTATTTTTCACTCACAATCGAGTTTATAGAATTCAAAACAATTAACTTAGAGGAATTATCAATGACAAATAATGGAGGATATTATAATTACTAAAGCATCTGGAAAAGAGGTCGTTTTTTCATCTGAAAAATTGCGTCAATCATTGCGTAATTCAGGCGCAAACGAAATCCAAATAAACAAAGTTATTGAAGATATTACTCCGCGTTTGCAGCAAGGGATTTCAACAAAAAAAATATATAAATGGGCTTTTGCTTTATTGAAGAAAACCTCAAAACATGTTGCAGCTAAATACCAGCTTAAAATGGCAATAATGGAATTAGGTCCTTCAGGTTTTCCATTTGAAAAATACATCGCTGAATTATATAAAAGACAGGGATATAGTGTGAAGGTTGGAACAATTGTTCAAGGAACGTGTGTAACGCACGAAGTTGATGTGTTGGCAACCACTGAAAAAGAACATTTGTTAGTAGAGTGCAAATTTCACAGTTTACAAGGAAAACAAAGTGATGTGAAAGTTTCCCTATACTTCCACTCAAGGTTTCGAGATGTTCATTCCCAATGGATTCTTCGTCCAGAAATTTCTTCGAAAAAAATAGAAGGATGGGTTGTTACGAATACTCGTTTTTCACCTGATGCTCTTCAATATGCAAATTGCAGTGGAATAAAATTATTAAGTTGGGATTTCCCTCAAGGAAATGGATTAAAAGATTTGGTGGAACGCTACTTTCTATATCCAATTACATGTTTGACAAGTATTACTAAACTTGAAAAGGAAAAATTGCTACTTGAAAACATCGTTTTTTGTGAGGATATTCTTGTCAAACAAGATAATTTACGAAAAATCGGAATAATTGATCGCCGAATTAATATGATAATAGATGAAATAAATAAAATGAAAGTAAATATGACTTAATATTTTTATCACTTTAAAACATTAACATGTCCATTAATACTTATTCTTTCGTCCGAAATAAATTTTTTAAATTCAATTTTCCAAGTATATATGCCCTCCGAAACAATTTCCCCTTTAAAGGTTCCATCCCAGCCTATTTTATCATTAAATGTTTCATATACAACTTCTCCCCATCTATTATAAATGGTCATTGTAAAATCAAAAGGATCATAACCAGCTGTGAAAATTGGCTGAAACGTTTGGTTGAATTCATTGCCATCTGGCGTAAATGAATTAGGAACATAATAGAGAAGCAAAGGCGTTAATTCTATTATTCTTGTCATTGTATCGGTGCAACCCTTATCGCTTGTTGCAATTAATTGAACTTCATATGAAACGTTATTTTCACTAACTGGAAAAGAATGAATTGGATTATCATCGGTGCTTTCAGTTTCATCTCCGAAATCCCAATTATAACTAATAGCATCAGAAGATGCATTAACCATTTGTGAAATTGGGTCATTATCTGAAATTACACCTGGATTCGGAGAAAAATTTGCGATTGGCAATGCATATACACATATATAATTTACTGTCGTTAAGGACCAAACACAACCCTGAAGCGAATTAATGGTTAAAGAAATATCATAACAGCCAGGATTTGTATATTCATGTTGCACAGTTCCACAATTTGAATCTGTATTACCATCCCCAAAGTCCCATAAACAGGTTGAACCAATAGGTTGAATTGAATTATTCGTTAGGTTAACTAGTAATGGCTGACATCCTTCAATTATTGGAGCGTTGAATTGAACCAAAGATGCATTGTCTATTGTGATTGTAATTTGATCTGAGTTACTA
>JBIIWQ010000192.1:0-4709 GCA_044338805.1 Crocinitomicaceae bacterium | reverse complement strand
TCTTTCTAACTTTCAACTGAATCGAACCAGGTTTTACTTCAATTGATTTAACCTTGTAATCTTCATTCCAAATATCAATCGGATTGAACTTTAATCGAATTTGCTCACTATATAAAAGTGTATCTCGTTTGGTAGAATTAACATAAGAATCTTGAATGAAAACATCATTAAAATCTACAGAAACATTCGGAAAAGTTGCCCAAAAAGTTAAATCAACTTCAGAAACAGAAACTTTTGCTTTTAAATGTTTATTTACTTCACCCACCACATAGCCACAAATCTCATCTTTAAAGAAATACAAAGCCCCTGTGATGAGCAGACAGATACCCAACACAATCCCAAAAAACCATTTTGTTATTTTAAGAATCCGTTTTTTCATTTTCAATTACAAATTTAGAGCTGAAACGCCTGATTAAACTAGCAGAAAGCTAAACTTATTAACGTAAATATGTGTGATTTTGTTACATCCGAAAACATATTATGTTTTTAAACGCTATTTTCTCCAAAGTATAAAATTTTGATAATTTAATAATTGTTGTTAATTATCAAATTAAATCTAAGTTAACGGCTCTATACTCTCAGTTCTTAATACTATATTTGTTGCTCTAAAATTACAAATAATGAGTTTACTTACAGTTGGAAGTGTTGCCTTTGATGCCATTGAAACACCATTCGGAAAAACAGATAAAATAATCGGAGGTGCGGGCACATATATTGCGCTTTCTTCTTCTTTTTACACACAAGATCAAAAAATAGTTGCTGTTGTTGGAGATGATTTTCCACAAGAAATGTTAAACACATTGACATCAAAGGGAGTTGATTTAGAAGGTCTTCAGATCAAAGAAGGTGAAAAAACATTTTTTTGGTCAGGACGATATCATAATGATATGAATTCGCGTGACACGCTTGTAACTGAATTAAATGTACTTGAACATTTTGATCCAATTATCCCTGAAAGTTATCAGGGTGTTGATTATTTAATGCTTGGAAATCTCAGTCCGCAAGTTCAGCGCAGTGTAATTGAACGACTAAATGTTCGCCCAAAATTAGTAGCAATGGACACCATGAATTTCTGGATGGACATTGCGCTAGATGAATTGAAAAAAACAATGGCATTAGTCGATATTTTAATCATCAACGACGAAGAAGCTAGGCAATTATCAAATGAATATTCATTGATAAAAGCTTCTAAAGTAATCCGTGCCATGGGTCCTAAATTTTTAATTATTAAAAAAGGAGAACATGGAGCTTTGTTGTTTCATGGAGAAAATGTCTTTTTTGCACCAGCTTTGCCTTTAGAAGAAGTTTTTGATCCAACTGGAGCAGGCGATACATTTGCAGGAGGATTTATGGGATATTTAGCCGCGACTGATGACATTTCGTTTGACAACATGAAACGTGCGATTATTACTGGTTCCGCTTTAGCTTCTTTTTGTGTTGAAAAATTTGGAACACAACGCTTACTTGAAATTACAAAAAATGATGTTGCTGAACGCATTGAACAATTCGTTGCCTTGGCTAACTTTGAAATGGTACAAACTGTATAGGATTCAATCCTAAATCTCTGCAATATGAAAAATAATGCTTTAATTGAAGAATTAAAAATCTTAGTTCAAAACGAAGATGCTTTGGCCGTTAGCCGTGAAATAAATGAGTTAAAAACTCGCTTTGATGATTTTATTTTAGAGGAAGAACGAAAAGACCAAGTTGCTTTTTTAGAGGCTCAAGAAAAAGAGGAAGTATACGAAATTACGGACTTCAAACCTTTGAAAGATGAGTTCTACGGTGTTTACAACGAATATAAAGACCGACGAAAAGCTGTAATTGAAGCTAAAAATAGCGTTGAAGCAGAAAATTTAAAACACAAGAAGACCTTAATTACTCGCTTGAAAGAAGTCATCGAGAAAGAAGAAAATATAGGTCTCGCATATAATGCTTACAAAGAAATTCATGAGGCCTGGAAAAATGTTGGTGATATAGCTCGAGAAAAAAGAGATGAAATTCAACATGAATACTCGCGTTTATTGGAAGACTTCTTCTACAACATGAAGATTTATAGAGAATTAAAAGACCATGACTTAAAGCGAAATTCTCAATTGAAGTTGGAAGTTATTGCACAATTGAATGCAATTAAAAATAACGAATCTATTCGAGAAATTGAGGCATCCTTAAAAACATTGCAAAATGAATGGGAAGGAATTGGACCTGTCGCAAACGATGATTGGGAAGATCTAAAGGCTAAGTATTGGGAAAATGTTCGCGTTATTTATGACAGAATCAATACTTTTTATGATGAGCGTCGTGTTTCTTTGAATGAAAATTTGAAGAAGAAGAAAGAATTATTAGCTGAAGCTGGAAGTTTACTTGCAAATTATGCAACATACGAATCCACAAAAATGTGGGAAGAAGCTACAGTTAAATTGTTAGCACTTCAAGAAACTTGGAAAACAATTGGATTTGGACCAAGAAAAGAAAATGAAGAAATTTGGCAAAAATTCCGTGCACTTTGCGATGAATTTTTCTCTAATAAAAAAGCCTTTTTTGGAACTATTCAAGATAAATTTGTCAAAATAGCGGAAGAAAAACAAAAAGTAATTGATCAAGCGAAAGCGTTAAAAGATTCAACCGATTGGAAAGAAACAGCTGACAAATTAGTTCAGTTGCAAAAAGCCTGGAAAAATACTGGTCACGCTGGACAAAAATTAGAACAAAAATTGTGGACAGAATTTCGTGGCGCATGTGATTCATTTTTTAATGCTCGATCAAAACATTTCGAAGCGCAAGATAAATTATTGGAAACGAATTTTTTGGCAAAACAAACGATTGTCCAAAATATTGAAACATACAAACCATCGGCTGACAAGAAACAAACGTTGACTGATCTGCGTGAATTCACCAATGCTTTCAATGAGGCAGGAAAGGTTCCAATGAAGCAAAAAGATGCAATTTACAACTCGTATAAGACAGCAATTGATAAGCTCTACACAGATTTGAAACTCGAAGGAGCTGAAAAAGAAAAAATTATGTTTGAGGCTAGAATAAATACGCTTTCGTCGAGTCCTGATGCGGGAAGATTATTTTCTAAAGAAAAAGCTGATATTCGCTTACAAATTGACAAATTAAAAGCTGAGATGTTGCAATTTGAAAACAATTTAGGCTTTTTCGCAAAATCAAAAGGTGCTGATGCGTTAAAAGCTGAAGTTGAGGGCAAAATCAATGCATCAAAGAACAAAATTGAAGCTTTAATTCGTAAAATGAAGATGATTCCAAATGAATAAAGCCATCAATGTATTGCTCATCTTTTTGTTATTCCCAACAATGCTTTTTACGATTTTTGTTGGTTTTGATTTACCTATTGAATCTTTAAGAACTTCTGGGCAGCAAGTTCCATATCGTTTTCAAGTATTTTTAGGTATTGGATTGTTGCTATTAACAATTAACTTGAAAAGAAGTGTAACACGTTGGATGGGTTTACGACTTGTAAATCAAGTTAAAAAATTCAAATGGAACCAACCGATGAGTAAAGATCGCATTTATAGAGTTCAAGTTTACACAATTCTTGAAGCGGTCGTAATGTTATTTGTTGGAACTGTTTTGTATAACATTTGTAATGAAGCGCTCTTGCCAGCAATAGCATTTTGGTTCTGTTTTGCCGATAATTTGATATTCCTATTCTTCGGCTCTCGAAAAAAACGATTCAGAATGGGGATTACTTCAAAAGCAGTTGTAGTTGCAGATCGAGATGTTTCTGTTCTCTATTTCTCTGGATTGCGTAAAGTTTCTATTCATCAACAAAGTATTTATTTCGATTATATCAAAGGATTACAACTTTCTTTTCCAATTGACTGCATGGAGAAAGAACAACATGATGTGTTTTTTAATGTTTTAGAAGAGCAGCTTGATACAGAGAAAGTCTTTATTACCAAATTGAGAAATTAACCGTTTACGTTAAATCTGCATATAATCCTTGATTATTCTTTCCGCTTTTTGGAAATAAATTCCATTTTTGAGAAGCTCCTGTCAAAATAACTGTTTGTTGCTAAATATATTTTCTCACCACCAATCTTACAATCAAATATTTAAACTATCTTTCAAGTAAGTATCGTATACTTGGTATATAAATTGGTATTTTTTTTATTATTAGAACAAAAAAATAAGTAGTTTTCTGTCCAACTTGGAGAAAAATTCCAGTAACCTAAATAAAGATTCATGAAGCCACGCATTCTTATTGTCGAAGATGATCCTACCTTCAAAGACTTAATTTATTTTCAATTAGAAAAAAATGGTTACCCTGTTGAACAGTTAATGGATACAGAATCAGTTGAAGATTTCGCCACAATTAATACCGTTTTTAACCCAGAAGTAATTCTTCTCGACTTAAACATTGTTGACTCAAAAGGACTCTCTACATTAAAAGTAGCTAGTAAAGTTTTTCCATTTGCAACCATTATTGTTCTATCTGGTTCAGATGACGACAAAATAGCTCTAGACAGTTTAAAAGAAGGTGCTCAGGATTTTGTTTTAAAAACGGACATAAGCAGCAAAGTTCTAATCAAAACTATTGAATTTAGTCGTGAAAGAAAACATCTGAATGATGAGCTTGAAAAAGCGTCAAATAAATATAGAGCCGTTTATGCGAATTCCCCTTTGCCCATGTTTATATTGGAGGGAGAAAATTTAATTATTACAAAATGTAATTTTTCAGCACA
>JBIIWQ010000191.1:0-4741 GCA_044338805.1 Crocinitomicaceae bacterium | reverse complement strand
ACTGATTCTATTGAAAAATTGAACACGTATTGTGACTCAATTAATGTGATTCGCATAAATAATTGGAGTATTTTATGGAATTTATGCTTGTGTATATTCAATAACAAACCTTTTCAAGTGGGTTATTTTTATTCTCTAAAAGGTCATTTAAAAGTTAAACAATTACTTAAACAAATTAACCCTAATTATATTTATTGTCAGCTAATTAGAGCTTCAGAATATGTAAAAAATTACCACGATTGCCCTAAGACAATTGATTACATGGATGCTTTGTCTAAAGGGATTGACAGACGAATTGCTAAAGCGCCTTGGTATTCAAAATGGCTTTTCCGATCTGAAGCAAAAAGACTTACGATTTATGAAAGGTCCATTTTTGACTATTTCGAAAATAAAACAATTATTAGCGAGCAGGACAAAGAATATATAAGTCATCCAGATAAATCAACTATCCTTTGCGTTTCAAACGGCATAGACAGTTCTTTTTTTGAAGAACAAGTTCACACATCAGAATATGATTTAGTTTTTGTAGGCAACTTGAGTTACGCCCCTAATATTGAGGCCGTAGAATATATTGCAAATCAATTATTACATAAAAATAAGCAATTAACCTGCTTAATTTCAGGTGCCTCTCCCCGTCCGTCTGTTCAAAAAATAGGTAATTCAAATCCACAAATCACTTTACAAGGTTGGGTGGCAGACATTCGAACCACCTATTGTAAAGGCAGAATTTTCATCGCACCAATGATGATTGGAACAGGCATGCAAAATAAACTTTTGGAAGCAATGGCGCTGGGAATTCCCTGCATTACGACAAGTTTGGCGAATAACGCCATCAACGCAATTCATCTCGAAACAATATATGTTGCAAATACTGTTGATGAATTTCTGGAAGCAATTGAAATCTTGACATCAAATACGGAACTTTATCAGCGCATTTCTCAACAAGGAAGAGATTTTGTTCTTAAAAACTATAAATGGGAAAATGCAACTTCTGCGTTAAAAGAAACGATTTTATCGAAGTAAATACAATTACAAATTGCTAGTTGCGAATTACACCTTATTAGTTGCTAATCCCAAATTAATTTGGTCACTGAGTTTATCGAAGCGCCAAATTTTAAATCCTAAACCCCTTGAGATATGGTAATTTTACTGTAATTTTGGACCTCGAAAAATAGCCAATGGAATTTACATTAAATACTATCGAAGAAGCGATAGCAGAAATCAAAGAAGGAAGAGTGATTATCGTTGTTGACGATGAAGACAGAGAGAATGAAGGTGATTTTCTAACAGCTGCAAGAAATGTAACTCCAGAAGTTATCAATTTTATGGCAACTCACGGTCGAGGCTTGATTTGTGCTCCTTTGATAGAAGATAGATGCGATGAACTTGGATTAGACTTAATGGTTCATTCGAATTCAGCTACTTATGAAACACCATTTACAGTCTCTGTGGATTTAAATGGACATGGATGCACTACTGGTATATCAGCAAGTGATCGTTCTAAAACAATTTTAGCATTAATTGATCCAGCAACAAAACCTGATGATTTGGGAAAGCCTGGACATATTTTTCCTTTAAGAGCGAAGAAAGGCGGTGTTTTACGTCGCGCTGGACATACAGAAGCTGCAACAGACTTATCACGTTTGGCTGGCTTTGAATCTGCAGGTGTAATTGTTGAGATATTAAACGAAGATGGAACAATGGCACGTTTGCCTGAATTGTTCGTTATTGCTCAAAAATTTAATTTAAAGATTGTTTCAATAGCGGATTTAATTGAATACCGTATAAAAAATGAATCGCTCATTGAGCGCATTGTTGATGTGAAAATGCCAACAAAACGTGGTGATTTTCAACTGATTGCATTTAAAGAAATCAATAGCGATCAAGAGCATTTAGCTTTAGTTAAAGGGACTTGGGAGAAAGATGAAGCAGTTTTAGTTAGAGTTCACTCATCTTGTATCACTGGTGACATTTTCGGGTCTTGTCGCTGTGATTGTGGTCCTCAACTTCACAAAGCAATGGAAATGATTGAAGCTGAAGGGAAAGGACTTATCGTATACATGAACCAAGAAGGCCGTGGAATTGGTCTTTTGAACAAATTGAAAGCATATAAATTACAAGAAGAAGGTTACGACACGCTTGAAGCAAATATCAAGCTAGGCTTTAAAGGAGATGAGCGTGATTATGGAATTGGAGCTCAAATTATTCGTTCTTTAGATGTTTCAAAAATGAAATTAATGTCAAATAACCCAACTAAACGAACCGGTTTGGTGGGATATGGATTAGAAATAACTGAAAACATATCACTTGAAATTGAAAGTAATATTCACAATGAATTGTACTTACAAACGAAGCGCGATAAGATGGGGCATGTTCTGAAAATGAAAAAATAATGTTGTACTTATTGAGTTTTGCAAAATATTTAGGAAAAACGCATTTAGAATAATTAAACTCCTTAGGAGTGATATATTTGTAACGATGGATGAAGTCCGTCGTGAAAGATGACAATACAATTCTTTTTTGGCGTGTGTTTTTGAGTAAAAACCATGACAAAAACATAATTAAGTGAACAATTTAATATAAAGGTCTTTAAGCTAGAACAACACAAATAATAATAATAATAATAATAATAATAATAATAATAATAATAATAATAATAATAATAGGTTTGTAAAACCAAAGATTGATACAATGTTAACAGCAAAAGGGATATTCAAATCATACGATTCACTTCAGATATTGAAAGGTATTGATCTTGAAGTAAAAGAAGGTGAAGTTATTTCAATTGTAGGTTCTTCCGGAGCTGGGAAAACGACCCTTTTACAAATTCTTGGAACGTTAGACAAGCCCGATCAAGGAACATTAGAGATTGACGGAATAAATCCATTTACACTTAGTTCAAAAAAACTATCTGCATTTAGAAATCAATCGGTAGGCTTCATCTTTCAATCACACCAATTACTTCCTGAATTCACAGCGCTTGAGAATGTAATTCTTCCAGCATTGATTAAAGGAGAATCTTTGGAAAAGGCTAAGATTGAAGGATTACGTTTGCTAGAAGTTATTGGCTTAAAGGAGCGTTCAGAGCACAAGCCAAATGAACTTTCTGGCGGTGAACAGCAAAGAATAGCAGTTTGTCGTGCATTGATTAACCGTCCAAAAGTAATATTTGCAGACGAACCATCTGGAAATCTTGATTCGCATAATTCAGAAGAATTGCACAAACTATTTTTTCAATTGCGAGACGAATTCAAACAAACCTTTGTCATTGTAACGCATAATGAGTCTCTAGCAAACATGACTGACCGCAAATTGGTCATGAAAGATGGGCTTATTGTTTCTGGAATTTAATCTATGAATTTTCAAGAATTAACTGATTTCCTCAATTTCAAAGCTGAGCAATACGAAAATCCTGTATTCTTAGAAAGTGATCCAATACAACTTCCACATCGTTTTTCTCAGAAGGAAGATATTGAAATTGTTGGATTTTTAATTTCTACAATTGCATGGGGAAATCGAAAAAGCATTGTGAAAAGCGGTGAACGTTTGTTAGAAATAATGGAGCAGAATCCTTTTGAATTCATCAAAACCTACAATTCTGTTAATCTAGAACATTCGAGTTTTGTTCACCGTACATTTAATGTGACTGATTTAGATTTCTATTTCAGAAGCATTCAAAACATTTATAAAACGGGCACATTAGAAAGTGCATTTGAAAACACTAGTTCTATTGATGGCGTACAAGGAAGGATTATTTCCTTTCGAGAAAAATTCATGGAAATAGAGCATTTGAATCGTTCACATAAACACCTTTCAAATCCAGCGAAGAATTCAGCCGCAAAAAGGCTCAACATGTATTTACGTTGGATGACAAGAGATTCAAAAAAAGGAGTAGATTTTGGAATTTGGAAAACGATTCCGACGAGTGAATTGTACCTTCCTCTTGATGTTCACACGAGCAATAACGCTCGCAGACTTGGGCTTTTAACGCGTAAACAAGATGATTGGAAAGCCCTAGAAGAATTAATGTCTCAACTTCAATTAATGGATCCAATAGATCCAGTTAAATATGATTTTGCACTTTTTGGATTGGGAGCTTTTGAGAAGTTTTAAATGATTGTTAATCTGGGTGAACTATTTTTATTTTTTTCTCCCGCTGAACCCGCTGAAATACGCGGATGGATATTCAAAAATAGTAGCGTCTCTTATTTCAGTAAATCACTATTCTCAAAACTAAAATCTTGAATTAAAACCTGAATAGCACCATTTAGTTGTCCATTCATCCCATTCCAACCATTGGTTCCGTTAGAACCATTTGAGACTTGTTTTTGTCCAGCTAGTGCTGTCCCTGCCTTCCCTCCTTTTCCTCCAGCACCAGCTTGGCCTGCAATTCCAGGAACACTAAATAGTTCTATGTTCTTTTGAATTAGAGTCGCGTTACTATGAATAAACATTTCAATATTTCCACCATTTGCTCCATTCCCAGCACTCCCACCGTTGCCACCATTTCCGCCATAACCTGGGTTTTTGTTTTTAGTCGCATTGATAACTCCGTCATTCCCTTTACTTCCATCACCACCTTTTCCTCCGTTACCGCCATTTCCTCCATTCGAAAGAATTGTTAACAGTTTCGGTTGATCAATTTCCTTTAGATTGTAAAATGCCTTAGTAAAAGTAATTTGATCTATTACTAAAATTTGATAGCGGGTTTTTTCCTTCCAAATGTATACATGAAGATTCG
>JBIIWQ010000190.1:0-4745 GCA_044338805.1 Crocinitomicaceae bacterium | reverse complement strand
ATCATTTAACGCTAAAATTAAAGCCTTCAGATCTCAATTTAGAGGTGTTCGAAACGTAGATTTCTTTCTTTTCAGATTAACCCAAATTTATGCCTAGTCCCCAACATTTGGTCATGATCCGTTTTGAACTGATAAGTTTAGTTGAAAAATGCAGCAAACAAAAAAACCGATGTCTTGTGAACATCGGTTTTAATATTTTTGTCAAAACGTTGAAAATTAACGCTTGTGCATTGGCTCTGAAGACACAGTTAGACTTTTTCTTCCTTTACGGCGACGTGCCGCTAAAACTCTACGACCGTTTTTAGTTGCCATACGACTTCTAAAACCGTGCTTGTTTCTTCTCTTTCTAACTGATGGTTGAAACGTTCTTTTCATGATATATTACTTAATTCTGTTGTCAAAAATTCGGATTGCAAAGATAGAGTAATTTTCAAAAAAACAAACTCTTTCAAATAAAAAAACTAAAAAAGAATCAAAACCCGTTTTTCAGGGTTATTTTTGTAGTCTAAAATTACAATTTAAAATGCTCAGACCAAACAAAGATAAATCAAAAAAAGTCAAACTTACAAAAGAAAGCATTCAAAAGGCAAAAGGCATTTTCACGTATTTGAAGCCTTATCGTGGTGCGTATTTAATTGGTTGGTTTTTCTTGGTTTTATCAACATCTGCCGGATTACTTTTCCCGTTTTTAATGGGACAATTATTAGGTGGAGGTTCCACAGCTGCTGCACCTACTTCTGCCGCAGATTCAGTTCAATTAATCAACTTAAAAAACATCAATACCGTAGCGATTGTGCTGTTTATTCTTTTCGGAGTGCAATCTGTATTTTCCTATTTCAGAGTAGTGATTTTTACAAAAGTGACTGAAAATGCTTTGCGCGATATTCGAAAATCGGCATTTAACAAGTTGATTTTTATGCCAATGGACTTTTTCAATCAAAATAAGGTGGGTGAATTAACTAGTCGTATTTCATCAGATATCACTCAACTTCAGGACACATTAAAAACAACCGTTGCAGAATTCTTTAGACAAGTAGTAATTATTGCTGGTGGTATCGTTTTTCTATTATTCCTATCTTGGAAATTAGCATTAATCATGCTAGCTACGGTTCCAATTATGGCAATTATTGCTGTGTTTTTTGGCCGTTTTATTAGAAAACTTTCTAAACAAGCACAAGATCAAGCAGCTGAATCCAACTCAATTATTGAAGAATCATTAATGGGAATAGCGAATGTAAAATCATTTACCAATGAAAATTTCATACTAAGAAAATATGGCAAAGCAATAGAAGAAATTCGAGCGTTGAACATAAAGAGTGGTGTTTGGAGAGGATTGTTTATCTCCTTTATAATCTTTTGTTTGTTTGGCGCAATTGTATTTATTGTTTGGCAAGGATTATTAATGACACAAGGTCCAAATCCAGAATTATCTTCTCAATCTTTCTTTTCATTTGTCATGTATACTATCATGATGGGTGCTTCAATTGGTTCTATCCCTGAGCTATATGCAAGTATTCAAAAATCGATTGGTGCAACGGAAAATTTAATGGACATCATCAATAATCCAAGTGAAAAACAACTTTTAAAAGGGCAATTAAAGCCTGCTATATTGGGGAATATTGAATTTCTAAAAGCTGGTTTTTCTTATCCTCAAAGAAATGACATTTCAGTTCTTAATGGTATCTCATTTGCGGCTAAATCGAATGAAACAATCGCACTTGTTGGATCGTCTGGATCTGGAAAATCAACCATTTCTTCACTTTTAATGAATTATTACACACTCAATTCGGGGAATATTCTTTTTGATGGTGTAGATATTCAAGAAATTGATGTCGAATTTTTGAGAAGTCAAATGGCCATGGTACCGCAAGAAGTAATTTTATTTGCTGGGACAATTAGAGAAAATATCAGTTTCGGGAAGACCGAAGCAACAGAAGCTGAAATCATTGATGCTGCTCAAAAAGCGAATGCATTGGAATTCATCAATTCATTTCCAGAAGGATTAGAAACACAAGTTGGAGATCGAGGAATTCAATTATCAGGTGGACAAAAACAGCGCATTGCTATTGCAAGAGCGATCATTAAAAACCCTACAATTCTAATATTGGATGAAGCAACATCAGCCCTGGATTCAGAATCGGAAAGACTTGTTCAAGATGCTTTAGATAAATTAATGGTTGGTAGAACATCTTTTGTGATTGCTCACCGTTTATCTACTATAAAAAATGCAGACAAAATCTTAGTAATTCAAAATGGGAATATCATTGAAACTGGTACACACGATGAATTAATTAAAGAAAATGGAGTCTACAACAACCTTGTTGAATTGCAAGGAATTGAGTTGAGTTAGTTTCTTTTCTATTAAGCTACGTGTTCTTTAAAAATCTTATTCAACCATTTCAGCATTGCAAACATCAATAAAGCGGCAGCTCCGAGTAAGATGAAATTCACATAAAAGAAATTCTCTTTGTGTTCATATCCGTCCCATAAACTGCTCAATACACCAGAAAGTTTATTTCCAATTGAGGTTGCAAGAAACCAACCTCCCATCATTAGGGCTGTCAAACGAGGCGGACTCAATTTGCTAACCATGGATAATCCCATTGGGCTGAGAAAAAGTTCGCCGATTGTAATTACACCGTAGGATGAAATAAACCACCATGCGGAAGATTTTATTCCACCGTTTTGACTTGCATAAACAGCTCCTGCCATCACTAAACACGATAATGCAGATATTACCAAGCCAAAAGCTATTTTTGTTGGAGTGGAAGGTTCTTTCTTACGCCTTTTCAAAAATGCAAAAAACGCGACAATTAAAGGTGTTAATGCAACAACCCAAAACGGATTCACTGATTGGAAAAGGTTTGTATTGAACGCATAAACCGCCCCACCTTCTTCAGGTTTGTCTTTTTCTTTCAGATTTTTATAATAGTATGGATAATTGACTTCCATGTTTTTTTTATCGGCAACTCTAAATTGATTATCCATAACAACAACAGAATCCTTGGCGTAAGGAATTGTGTCTACTAAACGTAGTGCCTTCATTGTTGGAAGCATGGCTGTTGGAATTGCTCTATCTGTATATCTATCAGCCCAAGTATTCAATGTTGACCCATTTTGTTTAAATACTGCCCAGAAAGCAATTACAACGGCGAATATTGCCAACATAGCAGCGATTGGGCGTTTCTCCTCTTTTGGAGATTTATAAAGTAATCGACCATAAAAGAAAACTACAGGAATACAGCCAAACAAAAATGCGTCGGTCGAACGACTTCCAATTATTGGTTCAGGCAAAAAGTACCCAATTAATCCAAAACCAATGGCTGGAAGTAATATTACGCCCAAAATTTGAAGCAAGGGCATATCTTTGTCTGTTGGTGGTGTCATGACATCGGCATGTTTAAAATGTTTCGTTCCAATTGTGAATATTATTATCCCGATAAACATTCCGATTCCTGCAGCGATAAAAGCAGCTCCCCATCCTATCATATTATATAATGCTGCACCAAAAAAATTACACACAAAAGCACCAATATTGATTCCCATATAGAAAATATTGTACCCCTCGTCTTTCTTGGATTTGAATTCAGCATCATTGTACAAATTTCCAAGTAAAGTGGAGATATTTGGTTTGAAGAACCCGTTACCCATGATCACAAGCAACATAGAAATATAAAGCATGTTCAGATCATGGATCGACATTAAACAATAGCCTACTCCCATCATCAAACCTCCAAAAATAATCGATTTGCGGTATCCAAATAATCGATCTGCTAGTAATCCGCCTACAAAAGGTGTTAAAAATACAAACGCAATAAAAGTTCCATAAAGATCAGATGCTTCTGCTTCTGACATTGAAAAACCATCAACCGTATCTTTTAAATACAAGGTAAAAATTCCAATCATTAAATAATAACCGAAACGTTCCCACATTTCAGAAAAGAACAAATAAGGTAAAGCTTTGGGATGTTTGCGTTGTTTCATAAAAATCTAAATGTTGAATAAAAAAATAGTAAAAAAAATCATTTTACCCCTCCCATTAATTTCTTTATAATTGGAGAAAGTGCAATTACTACCACGCCTGCAATGAGCGCATAAATTGCCAATTGGTAGTAGCCATCAGTGTAAGACGTTAATTTTTCCATTAATGGAGCTTTTTCATTTGGACTTGCCATTCCAGCTCCTAATATTCCTGCAACATATTGACCATAAGCAGAAGCTAAAAACCACATCCCCATCATAACTCCCCACAAATGTTTTGGAGCCAATTTTGTCATGATGGAAAGTCCAATTGGAGATAAACATAATTCACCAAGAGTAATAACTAAATAAGCTAATGTGAATATATCAAGTGATGTTTTCCCATTTTCGTCTGCAAAAAAACGAGTTGCATAAAAAATGTAAAAAGCAACAGATAAGAATAAAAAACCTAATCCAAATTTGACCATTGTATTTGGTTCAAAACGTTTACGAGCCATCCATAACCATATCAATCCAACAAGTGCACTAAAAGCGATTACAAATACAGAATTTGAAGTATTGTTAACAACATTAGGATCAATGTGCACTCCCAACAAAGAATTGTCAAGATTATTCAAAGCGAAAAGACTCAATGATCCTCCACTTTGTTCAAAAAACGCCCAGAAAACAACAGAGAAAAAGATAAAAAATAGTGCCGCAAGCATTTTTTTATTCTCAACAGCAGTCAATTTACGCATTTCAATAAACAAGTAGACTAAAGTACA
>JBIIWQ010000289.1:0-3188 GCA_044338805.1 Crocinitomicaceae bacterium | reverse complement strand
TAATTCGATTTTGTTTAACAACGATTACTATAATGTAAAAGTTGGTATTTTATTTCACAATAATCAAATCTTTTTTTGCAAAAATCACTTTATCGATTTCGAAATCCAATCGTCCAAGTTGAACTCCGCCCCACCCTACTTGGTTAATCAGAACAATTTGATTGTCTAAATTCTTTTCTTCAACTGGTTTTTCTAAAAATGTATGCGTGTGCCCTCCGAGTATTAAATGAATGTTTTTTGTTTTTTGAGCCAATATCCGGTCCGATACTTTATCCGTATCATATTCAAATCCCAAATGGGAAAGACAAATAATTAAATCACATCCTTTTTTCTTAAGTATGCTCGCTTGTTCATTTGCCGTTTTTATTGGGTCTAAATAAATTGTTTCACCAAATTTATCTTCAGGCACTAAGCCTTGTAATTCAACGCCAATTCCAAAAATACCGACTTTAATTTTTCCTTTTTGAAAGATGACATTTGCGTTTGTGACATCTTTTAAAATTGTATTAGAAAAATCATAATTTGCACACAAAAATGGGAAATCCGCATATTTCTGTGCCTTCAAAAAACCTTCTATTCCACCGTCAAAATCATGATTACCCATTGTGGCAGCATCATATCCCATGGCAGTCATTAGTTTCATTTCTAAAACGCCTCCAAACTTGTTAAAATAGGGTGTCCCTTGAAAAATATCTCCAGCATCCAGCACTAATACATGTTCTTCTTCTTCTCGGATCTTCTGAATTAATTCAAAACGCTTTGATACGCCTCCCATATTTGGGAACTTAGCGTGATTCGATGGAAAAGGATCAATATTAGAATGTGTATCGTTGGTATGTAAAATAGTCAGTTTAGGAACTTTCTTTTTACTTTGAAATGATAGTGCATTTCCAGCAATTAATATCCCACCGGTGACTAAAAAAGTATTCTGGACAAACTCTCTTCTTTTCATGTTAAAAGGAAATTCGAATGGTTGTATCTTCTTTAATTACAGTCTGAAATCTTGCTTCCGTTATTAAGGCATCTCTCATTAGTGTTCCTGTTTTATTTACACTTAGTTTCTTGGTGAAAAAATTCATTTTATCTCCACCATTCATTAAATAATCGGATGTAATTACCCAAAATGAACTTGAATTTTCATTCCAATTATTAAAAACAAGTTTTCCATTTTTCAATATGGCATTTGAAATAGGTTCTCCACCTGATTTTTTAAGGTATTCTTCAATCTCAGGAATAACAGAAACAGGTAATTCAACCCAAACTATTTCATTATCGAATGGCATTAATTTAAACATGTCACCAATTGAAACAGGCCCTTTATTGATTGTTGATCGAATTCCACCAACATTCAATAAACAGATAATTGGTTTTGTTAAACGTACCGTTTTTGTTTGATTGACGAAGATTCCGTCAGCTACCCAATTCCCAAGATTTGAATTCGGCCGTTTCACAGAAAAATTCGTTACTGAATTTGCAATTATTTCATTCATTTCAAGGCTCAACGAATCTTTATATGGCATAATCATACTATCGATATGCTCATTCGTTTTTTGCTCATACGTCATGTTTACAGCAGTTGAATGAACAACTACTGTATTAACAGAAGAGCAGGCCCAAAGACCTGCTCCAATGAAAAATATACTAACTAATTTAAAAGTCATTTTACTCGATAATCAACGATTTTTGAGCAATACCATAAGGAGTTATTGCTTTTACGATATAAGCTCCTGATTTCAAATTTGACGTATTGACTTTGACACCAATTAAGTTCAAATTTTCAGCAGATAAAACAACACGACCTTGAATATCAATAATCTCATATGAAGTAATTAAAGTTGCATCAACGTGCAATGTCAATTCATTTTTTGCAGGATTTGGGTAAACAATAAATCCAGCATTTAAAATTTCTTCAATTGCAGCGATACATCCTAAAGGCTCATATGTCATATTGCTAAAGTTCACATAACAAACAAAATCAACACTATCAACAAATGGATTTCTATTATCTTGCAAAGAATCAATAAAATCATTTCTTGAAATTTCCCATGCATCTGGTGCATCTTGGAAATGCCATTGCTTCAAAATTGCCTGATCTTGACCATAAGGAATAGATCCACTGATATTACTTGGCAAAGCCCAGCTATTTCCACTTACAGTTGTATAACAAATTGCTTCATACAACATTGCTCTTGCAGCATCACCTTTGTGCTCATCTCTTGGCTCGAAAACTGTTTGACCATTCGCATTTGTACCATATTTAGAACCTAAAAATGTTGAAGTAACATTTACAACAACACCTAAAGGATAATTGCTTCTTACGATGTTAGCAGAGTCAAGTCTTGTTGGGAATAAATGGTGGTAATCATTGTATTCTGGGAAATCTTGTGCTGGATTTGTTGGCATCCAACTGTGGCAATAAGTATGCTCACGACTGTAGCCATTTGTTGTAAAATCAAAAGGTTCAGTATAGATTTTATTCTCACCACTATAAACACATGTAATTACTCTTCTATCCAAAGTAGTATCGCGTGCCTCAAACAAGTTAATCATGAAGTTTGTATAACTGCTATAGAATTGCATTTGATGTGGATTAACCAAAGCATGTAAGTTAGCCACAAACGATGCACTTGATGTATTGATACCATTATACATTGTAGGAGGCATCATTGTAGCTGGAGTTGAAACATTTCCAGTTAACGGTGCAGTCTGATTATAATTTCTAAAAGTACTAGGGCCGTTGTATGTATAAACTGCAAAATAGTAACCAGTTGATGCAATGATGTTATTTGGAGAAAAACTTGTAGCGTTTCCACTAAAAACAACTTGTGCATCACCAACATTATCCCCTCTTTGGTACACTGTGCCATCAACAGGAACTCCTGTAATTGCAGATGCTTTCTTTCTTAAAACGATATACCCCTCAACAGAAGCAGCAGGATTGAAAGTAGCTGTTAAACGATATGTTTTAACATTTGAAAAGGCTAAATTTGTAGCTTGAGCAGTAGGCTCAGTCGCTAAAGATCCACCAACTCCATATAAATTAATTACATAAGAAGCTTCGTCAGCATCATTACTAGCAATTGTTAAAACAGCGTTTCTTGTTCCCGCAGCTGCTGGAGTGAAGTTCAACACTAAATTCCCAGTTGATGTTGAAGAAACAGTTGCAGGAAAAGAAGCAACAGAAAAAT
>JBIIWQ010000188.1:0-4821 GCA_044338805.1 Crocinitomicaceae bacterium | reverse complement strand
TAACGTTAGAGCTATGTGATTGAGATAATTATTCATTTCAATCAAAAAAACACCGTTTATATGATTCAAGTTGATTAACTTAAAATTTTATAATTAATTTTAACAAAAAACTCACTACAAATGAAAAATAAATTACTTTTTGCCTTTGCGTTAACCGCATCAATAAGTCAAGCTCAACAATTAGATTTAACAAATGAACCTGCTATTGGTCAAGGTTCTATAATGTATGTTTGTGATACACTTACGAACTCATATGCAACAACAACTGGGACAGGAGTTATATGGGATTATTCTCAACTTTTAGGGTTGAATGGAACAACTAAAACACTTGAAATATTGGACGCAACGTTAACAGCAGATGCTGCATCTTTCCCAACTTCCACTAAAGTAATGAGCATTCAAGGAGTAATAAAAAATTATTTTAATTCAACTTCCACAGATAGAATTTCTCAAGGTTTTGTTTACAATGAGCCAAATTTGGGAACTGTTTTAGCCACATTTGATGCAGATAATGAAACTATTCTTAATTACCCATTTTTGAACAGTTCATATTTTGTCGATAATTTTTCGGGAATGTTATCTTTCACTTTTAATGGAATTCCACAAAACCCAACGTGTAATGGCTCTATTAGAGCTGAAATTGATGGTCAAGGAACACTTCTACTTCCTTCTTCAAATACTCATACAAATGTAATTCGTTATAAAAGTGTGGACACAGTTTTCACACAAGTTATTTTTGTTACGACTTTAGATGTTCAGTTGGTGCGCACACAATATGAATACTACGATATTGCAAACGGTAATTTACCATTGTTTGTATACACAAATGTTCAATTTGGACAACAAGGATCAACAAATCCTTTATTAGAACAAACGAATGTTATTTCTTCAATTCAACCCTTACAAAATGTTGGTTTAGAAAATATTTCAGCTTCTGAATTCAGTGTTTATCCAAATCCTTCTGAAGGAATTATAAACTTCAAAGGTTCTTTCGATTCAAATGCTTCAGCCATTATTTATGATCAATCTGGACGCGTTGTTTCAACTATTGAAACTTTAGTGAATGGACAATCAATTGATTTATCGCAATTAAAGAAAGGAATGTATCTAGTTTCAGTGAACAACAATGGAGTTCAAACAACGAAGACTATTTCATTAAGATAATACCTTAACGTAAACTTAAAAACCGTTAGTCAATTGATTAACGGTTTTTTTTTGCCCAAATGAAAAAATTCAATTTAGACATGTTACACCGATTTTTCAAAATGTATACAGTGTAATAAATGGATCTTCTATTTTGATATATCGGCATAACACAACTTTATGTTTTCAGGAATGTGTTACCTTTAACACTCAAATTGATTATTGTATAAAGTAAATTAGATGAAACAACTTTACCTTTTTATATTTCTTTTCCCAACGCTTGTTTTTGCTCAATTAAATGAAGGTTTAACAACTGAAGAACGCGCTTATTTGTTTCATATCGTTAAAAAAAGTCCGATTTTAGATAATTCAATTGGCCGTTATTTCGATTACCAAGGTCCTGACATTCGTTTTCCAAACAAAGAAATAAATTATGATTCAGTTGAATTGATTATCATTAATCAACCTGAAATACTCGCAATACGTAAAGGAGAAATAGCTAAATCCCCAAAAGGAATTATTTCTGAAGCTGCCAATAAAATGGCAATTTGGGAATTAAACAAAGTACTCTTAGCAAAACGAGGAAGTGAAAAAGACTTAGAACCTTATGCGCTAAAATACAAGCTTTTCGAATCGATTTTAATGCAAAAACTTCCGTTGAATGCGCAAAAAGAAAAAGATGGTTTGATTGAACCTCATCCAAAAGTAATTGCCCTTTTTAACCCAAGTCTGTCGTTGGATGATAAAATTGCATTTGTTGAAACGTTGCGGTTTTTAGAGCCAAATGATTGCCTTCTTACTTTAGAAGCGATTAACCTCGCTACGAATGAATATGTAAAAAATCGCAGTAAGGAAATTTATTTAGCGCTTGGTGGCGAAGCCCTGACGTATGATAACGTTCTTATTGCAGCTGGTGATGGTAGTTCAACTTCTGGTTTATTAGAAGAACGTGAAAAGGACGAAAAAGGACGATGGAACAGAGGTTTACCAAAAGCCGTTGGGTTATTTCCTTATCAATTAAAACTATCGACACCAGTTGCAAAAAAGCTTCAAAAAGTTGAAACAACAATGTTTGCAACTACAGATTTTTCAACAGTTGGAAATAATCGAATCACGAATATTCATTTCGATGTTTGGGGATACAATTCAACAAAGCAAACTACTGTAGTGATTGAAAAAAATGGATTGAGTTACCATCTTTTTGGTGCCGGTGACACTCGGTTTCTTTCTCCAGATTCTTCTTTTTCTGAAGGAACAACGTTTCAAAATACGATTAACGATTTAGAGAAAAACAAAATCGCTAAGTTGTATGAAATGATTTATGGAAAGCGTGGTTTTGATTATTGGATTGCTTATAATAAGAAGAAAAAGGATGAGACAGAGTTGAAAATTGAAATCAACGAAAAAGAATACTCTGACATTACGATGAATCCAATTTCAACTCGATCAAGAGCACCGAGAAGTGTTCGGAAAGCAAAAAAACGTGCGCGTAAAGTTGGTGGTGGACCAGCAGATTATCAACCTAAAACTGATGTTGATAAGAAATCAAAGCGTCAAAGTCAAAATACGATTGTCAACCTGTACAACCTGTTCGAAGCCTACAAAAAGAAGATTGCTGAATTAGAAAAACAAAAACTGGAAGCAATCGATCAAATGGCAATTTATCAACGTCGTTTGGATTATTACAAACAAATGATGGGTTATACGTGGGCGCAATACACTGAAAAAGATGGTTTGTACACGTTTCAAGATTCTACCACATTTGATATGTTGACGCAAGAATTTCAATTTCCTGCTTCGACAAAAAAGGAAGATTTTGAAATTCGGTTGATTGCAATTCCAGAATCGTCCATTTCAGACCAAGCGGACGAAGTGATGCTTCACATCAATCTTGTGGATGCTGAACCAAACTACAATGCGCGATTGCAAGTTGAATTACAAGACGTTTTTGCATCTGATAGTTGGGAACTTGAGCGTAGTTTATTTGATGCAACTGATAGTGTTGCATTGTTGCAGTTTTTTGAAGGTATGTTGGATAAAAAAGTAGCGTTTTCAATGGTTACTCGTGGACAAGGAATTGGAAAATGGAATGGTTGCAGAACAATTAAAAATGACACGCCTGTTGAAGAAAGTGCTTATCCAGGTTCAACATCAGAAGAGCGAATTACGAATAGAATGGGTGAAAAATATGCTCCATTAAGACGTTCAGAGCTTTTCATTCACTTGGACCGTGCTATTCGTGTTGAAATAAATTCATACACAGACCCTGTTGCTTCTTCGATTACCATTACAAATCCAACGGTTTTAGAATTAATGGCGAAATACAAACTTTCGAAAAACGACATTTTAAGTGCGTTGAGAACGGCAACCATTTTGAATAAATTCAAGGATGAAATCAATACAACTGCAGGAACTTATTTAACACGAGAACAAGCGAAAGTGGTAATTGACCGTTTCAATAAAGAATGGTTGAAGACAAAAATTGCGATTGGATCTACATCTATTAAATTGGCGGATTTGAAGTTGTAATTAAGCTTTCACTCAAAACAATCATCCGGAAAATTTACCAAATATAATTGTTCTGAAGCTCTTGTTATGGCTGTATACAGCCACCGATGGTATTCCGAATTGATTGCTTCTGGCGCAACATAACCTTGGTCAATATATACATGTTCCCATTGTCCACCTTGAGATTTGTGACACGTAATCGCATAACCATATTTCACCTGCAATGCATTGAAATAAGGGTTTTTTAGAATTAATTCGTAGCGTTTGGCTTTGTTTCGTTCGTATGCATAATCTTCTTCAACGGCAAAAAAGAGTTCCTTCATCCGTTGTCGAGAAATAGAAGGTCCTTCCACTTGCAAGGATTCCATGAAAACCAAGACTTCCATTTCAGGAAGTTCGTCGTAATCGACAAATTTGATAATGATGCGGGAAAATTCAAACCCATACATTTCTTCAATCTTCTTGACACGGATCACTTTGAGCGATTCACCATTGGCAATGAATCCCATTTTCGTTTGGTCATCTACCCAGAAATAATTGTTTTTCACCACCATCAAACAATCACCAGAACACAAAACATCCTCGTACCAAAGGATTCGCGCTCGAATTTCATTGTTATAGGCATTGGCTCTTTTGTTGGATCGCGTAATAATGATCGCTTCCTCTGCCCCACAATGAGAATAGGAATTCTCTAAGAAATTTTGAAATTCGTCACCTGGTAATTTGATGAAATCTTTGTAATTCTTTGTTACAAATTGCGGTTTCACATCCCCTTCTAACGATCTTAACTGTGTTGCATTAAATAAAATACCTGATTCATCTGCCTGTCGCAATACCTTTGAAAGTGCAAATTCAGTAACCGAAACTGTTGAATAATTGTGTAATAAATATTCTTTGTTTAAAGCTGGTGAGTGTTCACATCCCACTGGTGGTAATTGTCCTTCGTCGCCCAATAAAATCAAGCGGCAGTTCTTACCTGAGAAAACATATTCGATCAAGTCATTCAATAAATTACGAGCAGAAACAGAACCATCGTTTTGCACGGTATAATCACCAATCATTGATGCTTCATCAACAATAAAAATGGTATTGGTATGAAGATTTGGAGCCAAAGTCATTCCTGAGAATTCGTCGACCTTTGAATTGCGTCTATAAATCTGTTTATGAATC
>JBIIWQ010000187.1:0-4858 GCA_044338805.1 Crocinitomicaceae bacterium | reverse complement strand
CTTTTCTAAAGCTTCCATTTTTCCCAAATTTGCTTGTAATTGAAATGCTTCTAATTCATCTGCAGCATTTCGCATTTTATCAATCACTTTATCAATAAAATGAGTGTTCTCCTTAATCTCCATAGGTTCCTTTTTTTAATTTAAAGTTAAGTGAATCAGGAACTCATGGCATGACCAATATCATATTAATTCATGAGATTTATTGTTAGTTGGGAATTGTCTTTTTACGTTTCAAACTTTGGTAATCTAACCAGTATAATACTTTTATTGACAAACTATTTAAAGGTGCGTAATCAAACATAGTAGAGAGGTTGATAAAATAGGATTGATTGATATTAGAATCGTCAGAAAATATGGAATTCTTCCAAACAATGTTTATTTCACTCCCCGGTTGGAAAACCCAACGATAAACCATATCAATTGTAAAAGCATTAAAATTTGTATTGTAAACAGACACTCCATTTGCATCAAGTCCATCCAACGAATTTGGAATCAAAGTTCCATCTTGATTTAAATCAAAGAAGGAATCATAGGAAATTACTGATCTATAATGTCTCAATCGGAAGGTTATTCCCATTCTATTAGTGAGTGTATAACGAAAATTAATCGCATTTGTAGTATTTATTCTGTCTCTTGATCCAAAAACAACAGCACTAGATGAAATTAAAGGTTCTCCAAATGCAACTGCGTAACCTTGGCTATTCATGGAGAAATTTTGTTCAAATTCATACACAAAAAACATTTTGTCACTTAAACGAAACCTAGGGCTTACGTTATAACCGTATTCTTGCCAATTCCCACGGTCAATTATTGAATAATTAATTCCTAAATCAAGGGCAAATTTCTTTTGGTAATTGGATGAAAACCAACCTCCAAAATCAATCCATTTGGGCCCAATAAAAAACATTCCTGCCGTACGTGGTTCAAAATAGTCGTAATTTTCAGTTATTCCACTATTCATTCTAATTCCTGCAGCATGGAATTTTTTCAATAGTATAAAGGCACTCCAATTTAAATAAGTTGCAGTATAAACGTTGGGCCTGTATAAACGGTTGTAGGATAGACCCAAGTTAGTTGAAAATTGATTTAATTTCCAAAAAGGTTTGAAAATTCTATAAGACACAGATCCTTCAATAATCCGTTTATTATTATTTGAATTATAACCAAGATCATTTGGGTCATATGTATTTGATTCTTCAAAATAAGAACCTTGAAACACAAAATTCCCAGTTTGTTTTCCTGATGCTAAACCATAATTATAGCCTGTCTTCGTATTGGTTGAAAAGAATTTATTAGACAAAGTTGTTCTGCCTGAAACAAAGTATTTATTATCTGAGGTGTTAAGCTTTGTGTTTAAGCCTGTTACATTGGCGTCATAAAAAACACCTTCTCTCATCACGTTCGTATTTGTTAAAGTAATGGAACTGTTGTTTTTTAAATTTTGGTCTAAAACAACGACATTGTAATTTGTTAAAGGTGAAGAGATAATTTGCCTTTCAGCACCAGTTATTGAATTCACTGCTGTTGCATTTTGTTCTGCTGTTAATCCATTAAAAACACCAATTCCCAAACCTGATTTTGTCCTTCCTGAAAGTTTAGTTGCATTATATAATTTCGAGGAAGAAGGTGTATTTGTTAAATATTCACCTTCCGTCAAATTCGTACTTAAAACACTATAGGGTGATTGAATTCCGATTCGTCTTGAATAAAACAATCCTGACTTATTAAACAATTCAGTTCCTTCAGTGAAAAATTGCCTGTTCTCATTAAATTGAATTTCAAAAGGGCTTATATTCAATACTTTATTATCAAATACTACTTGCCCAAAATCAGGAACCAAAGTCATGTCTAAGGTGAAAGCTTCATTTAATCCAAGTTTTATATCCATTCCGCCGTTGAACGATCCAGACCAATTACTTTGCCCTGATACATCGGAAGGGTAATGATCAGCATAAGCAGATAAATAGGGCATGAATGCGAGTCTTAAGGGCGGCTGAATATCTTTAATATCTGTAACAACACCGCATTGAACAAGCCAATTATCTAAGTCAGGTTTTATGGGACTCCAAGTTGTCTCTTCCCTGTTTCGACTAATTTGTCTGTAAAAATTAATACCCCAGTTTTGAACATCAATTTTAGGAAAACGAAAAGCAGAGTAGGGAATACGCATTTCTACTTCCCAACCATTTTCAGTTCTAGTTACAGCGCTGCTCCATGCCATATTCAATTCAACACTTTCTGAAACAGCAGTTAATTTAGAGTCGAATTGAACTCCCATACTACTCACGCCGAAGGAAAAGCCATTCTGATCATCATTGTAGGTATCAAGGATTATTTGGAAATTATCAATATTGGCATTAAAATCATCTCTTTCAGATAATACATTTGAAATATGTTCAGCTTTGTCGTGGCAAATTGCAGCTACATAAATTGCACTTTTATCGTACATCATTTTTACGATTGTCTTCTGGGTAGAAGCGGTTCCCGGACTTGGTTTAAATTGAGTGAAGTCTTCAATTATTTGGGCTTTCTTCCAATCTGCCTCAGTTATAATACCATCTATTGTTATTTTTTCATTAGTGGGAAATGCAGCAAAAGATTTTTGCGCTGAAACATAAAGTGAAGAAAAAATACAGCAGAAGAAAAAAAAGTACGCCATGAATATTCCTTTACTAATTATAAAATGATTTTGTTAACCATTCGCGGTGGATTGGATGAGCAATACTAATCAATAGTTTTGCTCTTTCTTGTATTGATTTGCCATATAAATTAACAGCTCCATATTCGGTCACAACCCAATGAACATGAGCTCGAGTTGTCACTACTCCAGCGCCATTTTTTAACGTAGGGACAATTTTTGATTCACCTTTATTTGTAATTGACGAAAGCGCTATTATTGGTTTCCCTCCTTCAGATAAAGATGCTCCGCGAATGAAATCCATCTGTCCTCCAACACCTGAAAATATTTTTGTTCCAATCGAATCGGCGCATACTTGACCGCTTAAATCTATCTCAATTGCACTGTTTATCGCCGTTACTTTTGGGTTTTTCCGTATGATTTCAACACTATTTACGTAAGCAAAGTCAAGCATTTTAACCATCGGATTATCATCTATAAAATCATATAATTCCTTTGATCCAATGGCAAAAGAGCCCACAATGAAATTTCTATATTTTGTTTTTTGAGAACCATTTATAACGCCTGATTTTATAAGTGGCAAAATTCCATCGGAAAACATTTCTGAATGAATACCTAAATCTTTATGACCACCTAAGCAAGATAATACGGCGTTTGGAATAGCGCCTATACCCATTTGCAAAGTAGCTCCATCTTCAATTAATTCTGAAACATTTTTGCCAATCAATAATTCATTTTCAGTTAATGGATGACAAATAATCTCAGAAAGAGGTATGTGATGCTCTGTTTTATAATGAATTTTAGAAATATGAATAAATCCATCACCATGTGTTCGAGGAACAAATTTATTTATTTGTGCGATTATGATCTTTGAAGTTTGAACAGCTGCTAATGAAATGTCAATTGATGAACCTAGAGAGCAATAACCGTGCATGTCAGGAGTTGATACAGAAATTAAAGCAACATCCAGTTTTATTTCTCCAGATCTAAATAACGAAGGTACTTCACTTAAAAAAACAGGAATATAACTTCCTCGGCCAGCTTGAACATTTTCACGAATATTTTGCCCAACGAAAAAAGTTTTAATCTTGAACGATTCGGACATTTCCTTAGCCGTATATGGGGCGTTTCCTTCTGTATGTATTGAATAAATGCTTACATTTCTTAATTCATTATATCTATTCGACATTGCTTCCACAAGTTTAATTGGAGCAGCAACTGCCGAATGTATGAACACATGGTCATTGGATTGAATGCATTTTACAGCTTCTTCTGGACTCAAGATCATCGTTTTTTCTTTAAATTTAGAAAAATAATTTAAAATGGAATAGGTTTAAATGTAGCCAATCATATCATACGTTTGATATCCTACAAATTCTTTAATTAGGTGATTCCAACTATCAAAATTACTTACTGAAGGAATGAAATATTGATCCCAGAAATAATTGCGGCTAGGTCCAGTGTAAAGGTCTGTTGAATATGTTTCACATTTTAAACCAACCTTATCAAAACATCCTTTTGCACGTTTCATATGCGAGCCTGAAGTAATTAAAATGAATTTCGTAAAATGAGGATAAGAACGGCTCAATATTTTCTTCGTTTCAACTGCATTTTCGTATGTGTTACGAGATTTTTCTTCGGTAAGAATATCTATTTCCGGAATTCCCCATCCTATTAAAACCTCCTTCATTTGCTTGGCTTCATGAAGACCTCTGTTTGAGATATAACCACTATCACCAGTTATGAATATTTTCTTAATTTTTCCAGCATGATAAAGTGTTAGTGCTTGCCAAATTCGATCTCCTCCTCTTCGAATACTAATGATATTTAAATCAGTATTATATTCAGCCATTCCTGTTAAAACTATACCAACTTCAAAATTTTCCACCTCAGTTATCTTTTTCCCGGGTACTTCCCATAAACGACAAAATTCTGAAAAAATGATCGTATTTGTAAAGACAAGAAAAAGAATTAATGCAGCCCATTTAAACCGTTTTCTCCCTTTCTCTTTTTTCCATAAAAAAGAACCAACAACGGCTATAACCATCCAAGTAAACGGTGATAATAAAAATAATAAAGCTTTTGAAAGAATAAAAAACATGCTGCAAAAATAACTTCTTTGTTTGCATTTAACGGAATTTTATGTTCGAAATAGTTAATAAGGATTAATTTTGTAATTAAAAGTTCAAAAAAAATGAAGTGGCTTGAAGAAGTTTTTGG
>JBIIWQ010000233.1:0-4017 GCA_044338805.1 Crocinitomicaceae bacterium | reverse complement strand
CAGCGATTGAAGCTAGGCAAGTTTCAGCTATTGGACCAAGAGATATAAATACTATGCCTGGTATTTCTGTAAATTATAGTCCTTGGGTAAAAGCAAATTATATCAAACGTGATAAAAGTGTTTCATTAAAATTGAAGAGTACCTATGCGAATCAGTATGCAGCATCTGGCCCGAACACTTTAATAGATGGAGTATTTGGAACCAAGGAATTTCGTACAGGAGATTGGCAAGGATTTGATAATCAAGATCTAATTTCAGAAATTACATTTGAAAAGCCTCGATTATTATCTGAAATCGGTATTTCTTGTTTACAAGATATGAAATCATGGATATTTTTCCCTTCTTCTATTCTAGTTGAAGTTTCTTATGATGGAGTTACTTATGAAAAACTACCATTGATTCAAACTAATGCTCCAATAGCCTCAAACACACCAAGTAATCAATCTATACCTTCCTTTTCTACTTATGTTGGTCCAATCAACAAAGAATTCTTTGTGAAATCAAATTCAACTAAAACAATATCAGCAATTCGTGTTACTGCCAAAAATTTCGGAAAATGTCCAGAATGGCATTTAGGAGCAGGAAATAATACTTGGTTGTTCGCGGATGAATTGATTTTTCGCTAAAGGAAATTATTCATTCGTCCAATGGATTCATTATTCATAAAATTCTTGGTATTTTTACCACGCAAGTTTTTAAACCAAAAGCAAATAAAATGAAACAAATTAAAATTAGTTTAGTTGCCTTTTTAGTATTGTTAGGCTCTTTTGCCCGTGCTGACGAAGGAATGTGGTTTTTGATGTTCATAGATCGTTTGAATCAACGTGACATGCAAAAATTAGGTCTTCAGCTTACTGCAGAAGAAATTTATTCAATAAATAATCATTCCTTAAAGGATGCAGTTGTTCAATTCAACGGAGGCTGCACTGCTGAAGTATTGTCCAAAGAAGGATTGTTGTTAACGAATCACCATTGTGGTTATGATGCAGTTGCTGAATTATCAACAGCAGAGAACAATTATCTAAAAAATGGTTTTTGGGCGGCTTCTAAAAAAGAAGAATTAAAACCTCAAAGTCTTTTTGTACGTTTCTTCGTTAGAATGGATGATGTGTCTAAAAGAATCTTAGGCAAACTTACTGCGACTATGACAGAAGCAGAAAGAGAAAAAGCAGTAAATCAAGAAATTGCTTTAATCGAAAAAGAAAACAATGAAGGAGGAAAATATACTGTTTCTGTTCGTTCATTTTTTCAAGGAAATGAATATTATTATTTCGTTTACCAAGACTTTAAAGATGTAAGATTAGTTGGAGTTCCACCAGAAAGTATAGGAAAATTTGGTGGTGATACTGATAACTGGGAATGGCCTCGTCATACTGGAGATTTTTCTATGTTCCGCGTTTATACTGATGCAAATGGAAATCCTGCTGAATATTCAGTAAACAATATCCCTATGAAGCCAAAGCATCATTTAACGGTTAATATTGGTGGTGTTCAAGAAAATGATTTCGCTATGATTTTGGGTTATCCTGGAAGAACAAATCGTTGGATGCCAGCAGGTGGAATTGAGCAAAATGTAAAATTCTCTTATCCAGCTTGGGTAGAAGGTTCTAAAGTTGCTATGGATGAAATGAAAAAATACATGGACCAAAGTGATGCTTTGAACTTAGTGTATGCTTCAAAATATGCTGGAATTGCAAACTACTGGAAGAACCGTCAAGGAATGATTGATGCGCTTTCTAAATTTGGAACAGCAAAATCTAAAGCTGCTCAAGAGGCAAAATTCGATAAATGGGCAAATAAACCAGCAAATAAAGAAAAGTACGGAACTGTTGTAGCGAATATCAATACTTTCTATGGTTTAACAAATGAAAAAGCACGTCACGATAATTATTTACAACAATTATTAAGAACATCCTCTTACGGAACTATTTCAAGAACTTTAGGGAAACAACTTATTGCCTTTGCTACAGCTGATGCTACAACACAAGCGCAAATGCGTCCTGAATTAGAAAGTGCAATTAAAGGATTCTTTGCAGAAGTTCATTTGCCTGCAGAAAAAGATATCTTAAGAACTGAATTAGCATTGTACGCTACTAAATCAACAGGATACGCAATCGCTCCGTCTGTTGTTAAAATCAACGGTGAATATGAGAAATATGTGAATTCACTTTTCTTATTGAGCATCTTTACATCTCAAGAGAAATTAATGGCATTTTTAGATTTACCATCAGAAGTAATGATTACAAATGATCCAATGTACGTTTTGTCTGACGATTTAATTGTTCACATTGGTAAAAAATCTGACGAAATCACGAAAGCTCAAAATGATTTCACTTCTTCATACCGTTTATTGGTTCAAGGATTAAGAGATTCTAAATTAGCTCCAATTCAATATCCAGACGCTAATTCAACAATGCGTTTGACTTATGGAAAAGTTAAGTCTTTGCCTGCAGATAAAAGAAGTGATGCTAAGGCTAACTATTATACAACAATGGATGGTTTAATAAAAAAATACAAAGCCGGTGATGATGAATTTGATTTACCAACTAGAATGTTAGAATTACATAAACAAAAAGATTATGGCCAGTATGCTGATTCAAAAGGATATATGCCAGTTTGTTTCTTATCTGATAATGATATTACAGGTGGGAATTCTGGTTCACCAGTGCTCAATGGTAAAGGTGAATTGATTGGTCTTGCATTTGATGGTAATATTGAAGCAATGGCAGGTGATGTTATTTTTGACCCTAAATTACAGCGTACAATCAATGTTGATATTCGCTATGTTCTTTGGGTTATTGATAAATTCTCTGGTGCAAAACATATTGTTGATGAAATGGATCTTGTAAAATAAACAAGACACAACTATTTTAAAATCTTGTCAGCAATGGCAGGATTTTTTTTTGTGATAATTACAAGGAAAACTTAATCATTGAATATTATTAAAATCTATAAATTATACTTTGTTCTGCTGTCAAATTGTGACAAAAAGTAATTCTAAAAAACCGATTCATGTTAAAACTAAAAACATGGATTAATAACCTAAGCTTATACTCTACCTAACATTGAATTAACCTTTAAGGAGTTAATTTGTTATAAGAAATTTAACACTTAGACTATGTTAGTTCAAACAGTTTCAAAAAGTACAGCAGATTTATTATTCTACCTAGAAATGGGGAATCTTGTAGGGAGCGAAGGAAATGAACAAGAAGCAATTGATTATTATATCAAAGGTTTGCAGATAGCAAGAGAAATTGAAGATAAAGCAAGAGTTCAACAATTTTCAAATTTGATCTTGACTTATTTATAGGATTTACGAAAAGAAATTAAGTGAAGTTTTAATGATACAATAGCCTTCGACTGCTTCATAATTTTCGAATTCGCGAATTCGCAATATATCGAACCTTATTTTATTTAATGAAAGCTCATATTCTTTTTTATTTTTAAAACACTCAAAAAAGCAAAATAGCTATATTACGTAGAATGTCCAGTTTCATTGAGTAAAAGAGTATATTCTTGACATAAATCGACTATTGAAATCCTTTTTCAATATAGTTCTAATAAATCTCATCAAATCAAAAAGTAGTCAAGTCACATTAAATATTTAAACTTCTAAATATTTAGAAGAATGTCTGATTTCATTGATTTACAGACCCACCAAAAAAATCACCCCCGTTTTTCATTAGAAAAGTACTTCAATAAAAAAAACCGACTCATTCACGAATCGGTTTCTCTTTAAGACTTAGTTCTTAATTTAAGTGGATCAGAACTTTTTCCATTTTAATTTTTTTCACCTCTAAAGCTTTACTGTAATTCAAAATTGCATTGAGCGTTTTGTTTGAGGGACCGAATTTAATCTCATCGGAAGGAGCGATCATTTCTGGGTATTTTTTCAACATAGGCGAAGCGTTTGTTTTTAAATGATAGTATTTAAACGCAACTTGTTTTTGTTTAGTATATCAGGCTGAAAATAAATTAGTTTTACAGAAATTTTAAGTCTAATACGATCCAAACCAT
>JBIIWQ010000020.1:0-14353 GCA_044338805.1 Crocinitomicaceae bacterium | reverse complement strand
TTTATCAGTTTTTTGAAATGGCGAAAAGATATACCAATACTTCTGAAAAGGCTCAAAATGACGTGAGATTAGACGCAATGATTGCTTGTTTTAACGGAGAAAAGCGCGTGTATATTCATGCAAATGAATTGCAGCAACTTCAGGATATTATTGACTTTTCAATACATTTTGATTTACCTTTTCCTGTCATTGTTGGTGGATACGATAGTCATTTGGTTGCAAAAAAATTGAAAGATGCGAATATTCCAGTGATGTTGGTTCGAACGCATAGTCTTCCCCAAAATGACGAGGATGCTGTTGATTTCCCATATCATTTACCGGCAATGCTCCAAGAGGCGGAGGTGAAATTTTGTTTACAAAATGAAGGCGCCATGGAAACAATGAATGCACGCAATTTACCTTTTCAAGCCGGAACAGCTATGGCTTATGGATTAACAGAAGAACAAGCAATTAGAAGTATTTCTTTGAGCACGTGTGAAATTGTAGGAATTGATAGAGATTTTGGCAGTATTGAAGAAGGAAAATCAGCTACTTTATTCGTTTCCCAAGGAAATGCCTTAGATATGCGCACCAATCAAGTAAATGTCGCAATTATACGAGGGTTATTTATGCCTACACGTAACTTCCAGCAAGAATTGTATGAGAAATATATGAGAAAGTATATGAAATAAAAAAAGAGAAGCTTTCACTTCTCTTTATCTTATACTTTCGCTTAATGCTTATTCGATCAATAATTTTCTAGACCATTCCATGTGTTGACTTTTCATTCGAAGAATAAAGTATCCACTTGGAATCTCACTTATATCAAGCGTCATCTTTGTAGAATTCGTCCAATCCCATTCCTTAACAATTCTGCCAGTTAAATCTGTTAATTGAACACGTTCAAAGTCTGTATCTTGATTAATCTCTATCGTGACAGTTTCTGACGCTGGATTAGGGTAAATGTTCCAGTTAATAAGATTAGTCTCTATTATTCCCAAGTAAACAGCATAATTAGTTGATGTATAAACACAACCAAATGAATCCGTTATCGCAACTGAATAGTTACCTGTAATCATTGCTGCAATTGTATCATTAGTCTGACCATTAATTTCAAAAGCATTTAGATTCCATTGAATTGTATAGCCAGAAGGGACATTGTTTGCGACTAATTCTCCATTTGATCCAATTGCAATTGTTGGATTAACTGAAGGATTACAATATACAGCTGTCATTGTATCTGAGAAACTAACACAACCAGTATTATTTATAGCAATGACATGATAAACACCTGATTGAGGCACAACATAAGAAGTCGTGGTTGCACCATTTATTGGACTATCATTGAAATACCATTGGTATCCATATCCTAAATCAGGAGTTGATATTGTATGTGTTGGACTATCATAAGAAACTATAGGTGTTGGGGGATAGCCATAAACATGAACGGTATCTGCAGAAATTACTATTGGACTCGGATTAATTACTTGATGGGTAATCGAATAAGAAATGGAAGCATTGGTATTGGAAGTTGTGCAACCTCCACAACCTGTTAAGTTTAAGGTATGATTTCCCATATCATCATCAGCACCATAGAAAAAATCACCTGCCGAGGCATCTGCTTCCCAAATTTCAATTACATATGTATTTGCTGGATTTAAAACAATGGTTGTTGGCCAGCTTACTGGAGGGTCGGTATCCATAATTATTGTAGATTGGGACAAAAGTGCACCATTTTCTTTTAATATAAAATACGCATCTGCTGTTTCGACAAGCCCACCATAATTGCTCATTGAATTTATTGTAACATTTGTTAACGTATACACATCAACTATTGCAAGATCATCAAATGCTTGATATTGAACTAAATAGTCGCCAGGCACGTTGTAAATTTGAGGAACTGGATTCTCTACTGTTGAAGTATTTCCATTTCCAAAATCCCATGTGTAAGCTAGCAAACCTGGATTATTGTTTGTGAAATCAACAGTAATTGGCGAGCATCCAGCAGAACCAACCATTGAAAATCCAGTATTTGATGTAACAACATTACTCGGTAAAATATCTAAATATATTTGAAAGATGAATGGATAATTATTTAGTACAGTTAAATCAGCAAGTACTGTAACATCCACGGCATATTGGCCTGCTAACAAAGGTGTTCCACTAATATTTACACAACCATATTGACTTACCTGCGGATTATAATCACAGTTTGTAGTATTATTATTACATTGCCAACTCAATCCTACTGGCAACGAGACAGAAAGGATATGAAAATTGGTAAAATCATACCCCATGGTATCCAATGGCATGAAAAAAGTAACATCGGTACTATAAGGTTGACCAACATTTCCTGTCGGTAAAGTATCCGGATAAATTCCAGTTTGTGTTTGTGTATAATCGATTGTACAAATTTGCGAGAAACTATTGAAGGAAAGTAACAATAGCAGCGTAGTATATAGTTTTTGCATAATTAATTGAATTAAAATATAAAAATACAATTAAATTTTAATTATCAAAAGAATATTATTAAGCTACATAAATTAATATTCTACTTTTTGAAGGTTGTAATTCTTGTGTATTTTTTCTATTTTTGATTCATTCAAAATTAGGATTTATTAATTTTTAAAACATAGAAAACATGGCTTTCGAATTATCAAATTTACCATATGCATACGATGCTTTAGAGCCTCATATTGATGCTAGAACAATGGAAATACACCATTCAAAACATCACCAGGCTTATACCACAAATCTGAATGCTGCAATCGCTGGGACAGATTTAGAAGGTAAATCAATTGAAGAAATATTAGTTGCTGGAAAAGACAAGCCAGCTGTTAGAAATAATGGTGGAGGTTTTTGGAACCATAATTTATTTTGGGAAATCATGTCACCAAATGCTGGTGGAGAGCCAACAGGTGATTTATTAAATGCTATTAATACTTCATTTGGTTCATTCGCTGCTTTTAAAGAAGAATTTGCAAAAGCTGGAGCAACACGTTTTGGTTCAGGTTGGGCTTGGTTATGCGTAGAAGGAGGAAAATTAGTGGTTTGTTCTACTGCCAACCAAGATAACCCATTAATGGGTGAAGGTTGCAATGGGACTCCAATTCTAGCAATGGATGTATGGGAACATGCTTACTATTTGCATTATCAAAATCGTAGACCAGATTATATTAGCGCTTTTTTTAATGTAATTAATTGGGAAGTTGTGGCTAAGAAATTTGCTGCTGCAATCTAATAATTTAAAATTTATTGAAAGAGGGTGATAATTCATCCTCTTTTTTTTGTGCCTTTTTTCAGCTTTTGCGTTACAGATTCTAAAAAGTAGAAATATGAAGAAAATGACTTTCTATACATTGTTGAGCTTTTTAAGTTTTACATGGATAATAATGGGTTTTAAACCTGCTGAGGAAATAATTGATTTAAAAACGGCTATTGCGAATAAAATAATTACCGTTGAATTTATCTCAACTGGCGCTTATTCAGGTGAATCTCTGATGATGAAAGTGAAGAATTTAAATGCCAAGAAATTGAATATTCGAATCAGTGCCGGAACATATTTTGATGCTCCAAATGATGATGAACAAAATCTAATAATTCCTCAAGAGGATTTGCTTGTTATTGAACCAAAAGCAACAAAAGAGAAATTATTAAACGGATTTTGTACAAACATGAAAAATGCGGCTCCTAATAGTGGCGAACATTTCATCCTTGGGACTATTAACATCAAAGGTATGGCTGATTTTTTAGGGATCATTAAAGGAAAAAAATTGGAAAATTATACCTTGCAATCAGCGATATGGGCATTAACCGATCAGGAGCCCGTTTCAAACATAGATGGAGGAAATACTGCTGAGGTTGATGTGTTACGAAAAGAACTTTTTAAAATTACAGGACAAAAAGAAACGTGGTATAAATTAAGACAAGCATATGTCGTAAATGGAGATAGACAAATCAATACGGAAACGTTAACTATAAATGGGAAGTTAAATTTTCAAACAATAAAAGGAGCTGCTATTCACGAAGAAATTTATGATTCAGAAGGCAAAATGCTTTTTAAATTATCGGAAACAATTGCCAAATTAGGAGGTGATGTTGGATACGAATTTAACCTTAAAGTTAAGGGTTGGAAAAAAGGAAATTATGAAATCCGATTAATGGATGGGACTAAATTGGTTAAGAAATTTGATTTTATCGTTTAAACAAAACTTGGCAAATTGATTGCTTCAACTGATTTAATTTCTGGTGCAATTTTTTTAATTGACTCCTCTAATCCAGCTTTCAATGTCATTAAGCTCATTGAACAATCACTGCAAGCGCCCAACAGACGAACTTTGACAATTCCATCATCTGTAATTTCTACTAATTCCATATCACCACCATCAGCAACTAAAAATGGGCGCAATTCTTCTAATGAAATATTTATTTTTACAGTTAATTCTTCTTTATTCAATTTCATAGTTCTTGTTTCTGAATTATGTTTGGCTTTGCAACTTTAACGTTTTCAACAAAAATACGAACTAATTCATCAAATGCTTCTGAAGTTGCAGTGTTTTCTTGAAAAACTGCTGGTTTTCCTACATCTCCTGCTTCTCGAACACTTTGCACAAGTGGAATATGTCCTAAGAAAGGCACATTCATTCCTTCAGCTAAATTTTTAGCACCGTCTCTTCCAAAAATAAAGTATTTGTTATCCGGTAATTCAGCGGCTTTAAACCACGCCATATTTTCAACAATCCCGATAATTGGAACATTGATTGAATCCATTTTAAACATATTCACGCCTCTTCTAGCATCTGCCAAAGCAACTTCTTGAGGTGTAGAAACAATCACAACACCATCCAACGGAACAGTTTGAACAAGCGATAAATGAATATCGCCAGTGCCTGGAGGTAAATCAATTAATAAGTAATCTAATTCGCCCCAATAAGCATCGGTAAACATTTGTGTTAAAGCTTTGGCTGCCATTGGCCCTCTCCAAACAACGGCATTGTCTTTCTCTGTGAAAAAACCAATGGATAGCAGTTTGATTCCGTAACTCATAACCGGGTTGATTTTTTGCGCACCCTCAACATCGATCATTGTTGGACGCTCATTTACAACATCAAACATAGTTGGCATTGATGGTCCATATATATCTGCGTCAACAATTCCTACCTTATAACCTGCTTTTGCAAGTCCACCAGCTAAATTTGCCGTAACAGTAGATTTCCCAACCCCACCTTTACCTGATGCAATTGCAATTATGTGTTTTACTTCTGGCAATATTTTACGTCGCGCTTGTTTTGATTCAGCTGGAATACCTTTGACAATGCAATTCACGCTTGTTTCCTTTCCAAAAACACGTTTCAAATTGAACTCAACGGCTTCTTGCATGCGTTTTTTAGAATGCATTGCGGGGTTTGAAACGTTCACAGTAAGATTAATTATTCCATCATTTATTTTTAGTTCTTCAACTAAATTTAAAGAAACAATGTCCTTTTTATAATCCGGTTCAATGATAGAACCTAGTACTTCTAAAATATTTTCTCTAGTAAAATCCATTACATCAAAATTAAGCAAAAAAAAAGGTTGTCAACGCGACAACCCCATTAGTATTTCATTTAAAATTATTTGCTAGGCTTAAATGATTTAATTGACTTTGCCATCAATTCAATAATTATCTTTTCGTATCCTTCATCGCGACTACTTAAAGCGTAAGCTATTCCATTTATTATTTTTTGTCCATAAACATGATAAGATTCGTGTTTTACTCCAACTTTAGAAGAAGCGTTTTTAGAACCTTTTACAATCAACGATCTTTTATAAACGATTAAATCTATTTCGTCTACCAAATAATTAATTTCAAAAATTGCTTGTTTTTTAAGTTCTTCCTTTTTGTAAGCGACATTGTTTGTAATATCACCAAAATCTTCAATGTGAAGGCTGAAATTTGGTCCTACAACAATATTCCATAAGAAATCACCTTCGGTATGAATAATTTCTGGTTTAGTTGAAGCTCCAATATTGGCAGTTTCATCTGGTAACATAATGTTTGCTGGAATATTAAATTCTTTTAAACTTATACCTCTAAACTCATAATAATCATCATCTAGCGTCAATAAATCATTTTCGGTATCATTTTTAACTTCTGAACTACCACAAGAAGAAACCAAAAGAGTAAAAAATATAATTATAAGTGGCGAATAGATACTAAAGTTTTTAAGAGTTAATTTTTTCATCTGAGATAAACTTTCTTAGTACATTGTAATTATTTCCTTGTACAAATATAAAAGTTTTTTACATCCTTTTTCAAACAATATATTCAAGTTAAGTTTTTCACAAATAAAAATCACGTAATCATTACCCCTTTTTTTCCTAATACAGGAATTTCTTTCATTTTGCTAGATGAAATAGTTTCTGGAAGGAAGACATACTTTTTATCATACATAACTTCATTCACCCAAAAACTGACGAGGAATTCATTTGCCAAACCAAATACATCTTCCATAATAGGTTCAATTTTGGCTGCTTCATTTGGTAACATAACCTCAAGGCAATGTCGAAGTGTAGATGTTTTTATACGTTCTCCTGTATTTGCATTTTCACCGTAACCAGCACTTGTAATAATGATACCTTCCATAATATCATCACGAAGATTTATAAGGTAAACATTAAAGATCTCGATATTTTCTTCATTAAAATCTTGCACTACTGCAACGCCAACATTTTCAACTTTTGGCCCAAATAATCCTTCTTTCATTCTTAATATTTCTTTTCATGAAACTAATATTCTACCTAAGCGAAGAAATTTAAAAAAGTCCATAGGATGACCAATTTTCGCTTCATTTTTTTTGCAGAAATCTTTATTTTTCTTTTGCTCTTCAGGAATTACAAAGTTATCGTCTCGTTTTAAACCGAGTCGAACAATAACCAAATTTTCATTCGGAATTGAAATTATGTATTGACCTTTTATTCCACGGCAATAGTAAATGGGATTTGTTTCCCCTTTGTATGTCCAAATATGTAAACCATAACGTTGATTTGGCACATTTTCCTCTGTTGTTAAGCTAGGCACGTTATAAATTTCTTTCATGTACCACAAAGGAATTACTTGCTGTTTGCCATATTTCCCTTCTTGTAAAATTAATTTACCGAGTCGACCAAAATCACGCGCAGTAGCGTATAAACAGCAAAAGGCTTTTTCATCCCCATTTTCTTTATCTAAACTCCAATACGCTTCATGTTCCGTGCCTATGCGTTTCCAGATTTTTTCTTGTGTATATTCTGAAACACTTTTACCTGTTGCCTTTTCAACAATATATCCCAAAAGTTGAGAATTTCCACTTTGATAATTGAATGTTTTTCCTGGTGGTGTAATTGCTTTTTGTCGTGTAACTAACCCATAAAGATTAGATCCATAATAAGACTCAGCATTATCAGAAAGTGGATTTGAAGCACTTTCTTCCCAACTTAATCCAGAGGACATCATTAATAAATGCCGAATTGTTATTTTTTCTTTACCATTAGCGCTAAATTCAGGAATATAGTTGCATACAGGTTCGTCTAAACTTTTGATTTTTCCTTCATCAACTGCTATTCCAATCAATAATGCAACAACAGTTTTCGCGGCTGAAAATGAATTTGAAACCGTATTAATAGCATGTTGATCAAAGTACTTTTCAAACACAAGTGAGTCTCCTTTGAAAACTAAGAACGCCCTCGTTTCGAGGCTATTCATGAACCTTAAATCAAGAGCAGATGGCTGCTTTTTGTTGAAATTTGCTGAAGGTATCCATTGAATTGTAGAATCTGATTTTGCCAGTGTAGTATGAGGAAAAATATCTAACTCATAAATACTTGGCCCTGATTGACCTGCCAAATAAGTATATCTAATTCCTTTGTAAATGTAAAATCTTCCAGAAAGAATAATAAAAAGATTGGCTAAAATGATTACTGCTAAAACAGTAAATAGGAAAAAACGAACTGTTTTTTTCAGAAGTCCAAAAAGGTTATTCGATGTAGATGCCATAATTAAAATGGAATTGGTCAGCTAATTTTTCTTTCAAGATTTCTGAGACATCATCCATATTGAGGACATATCCCAATTCTCTTTGCATGGAAGTTACAGCTTTATCGTCAATTCCACAAGGAATAATATGAGAAAAATAGGAAAGATCAGAATTGACATTAAATCCAATACCATGCATCGTAACCCAACGGGAACTTTTTACCCCCAAAGCACATATTTTTCTTGGATGTGGTGAATCAAAATCAATCCAAACACCAGTGAGACCCTCTACACGTCCACCGTCAATTCCAAATTCACTCAAAGTTTGAATTACCGCTTCCTCTAGAAAGCGCATGTATTTATGAATATCAGTGAAAAATTGGTCTAAATCAAAAATGGGATAAGCTACTAATTGACCTGGACCATGATACGTAATATCGCCGCCTCTATTGATCTTGTAGTAGGTTGCTTCATGACCAATTAACCCTTTTTCATCCAATAAAAGATTGGATTCGCTGCCACTTTTACCAAGCGTATAAACGTGAGGATGCTCGCAAAACAATAGATAATTTTTAGTTATAATCGTTGAGTCGCCATTCCTAATTTGAATTTTTTGTTGAATCGTTGAATTGAACAATCTTTCTTGTTCTTCCCACGCTTTTTTGTAGTCGATAAGACCAAGGTCTAAAAATTGAACAATGGGAAGCATCTGCTTATTTGAAGTTGGCTAATTCACTTTTTAAAAAGTCAATCACCTTTATGTCCATTATATCTACTCCTTTAATTTCTGATAAGTAAAAAGATGCCCAATCAACAAGGTTAATAAGGTATAACGACCGTTGAATTTGTGATTCACCAACTGCGTCCAATTCCATTATTTTTGCTCCTCTCTTTGAAATTACATCTTTTGAAATATCGTATCTCTTTCGATTTCTAGGAATTAAATCTTTCGTATTTAAAAATACAACAGCAAAACGGTCATCTCCACCTCCCCATCCAACGAGTTCGTTGTGATTCATCTCTGGAATAACATGGTGCCAACATAATAATTTGGAATTTTCGTTGAATTGTTGTCTTGCGCGTATTGCAACTCCTTCGTAATTTGATACTGCGTAGAACACACCAACTTTACCAGATAAAAAAGTAGCTAATTCTTTAGCTATTGCATGAATAGATGATTCTTGGTTCAGCAATAATTGTTGACCGATTTTAATTTCTTCAAGATTATTTTCACTAATTATTCCTAATTGAATAAAAATATTAATTAATTGCACTATTGAAAAAGCAATGGCAGATCGCGGTGGATTTCCTCCAGGAACTATTACAAAGTCGTAATTTTCTTTTTTACAAAAAATTTCTAGTTCTCCACCAGAACAAATTCCGATAATGTGAGCTCCCAAACTATGCGCTTCGTAGATTGCAGATAACGTTTCTTCTGTATTTCCTGAATAGGAAGAACCAATCACCAATGAATGGTTATCAACGAATTTTGGTAACGAGTAGTCATTTAAAATAATAACTGGAATTTTCACTTCGTTTTCTATCCATTGCGCGACAATTTTACCACCAATTCCAGACCCACCCATTCCACAAATGATAATGTTGTGAATAGAGTTTGTTGGTTGTTTAAACGATTTACTCTCAGCAATCGCTATTGCGTCTAATATGTTTTGCGGAAATGCAGTAATAAGTTTCTCCATAGGACTCTTTAAATCGGTTGTAAATATACTCAATAGGCTATTAACGACAAGTTTTTTAAACTTTTAAAGACAAGTTTTAATTTTTTTGTAAAAAACGAATTTTGTTTTAAGAAATTGTATTCTTTAATTGTAATTTTGAAGAAAAATAACATGAAATCAGGAAAAGCATCAGAAACCTTATCAATATCTACAAAAGTTGTCTTGCCAAATGATACGAATACACTTGGAAATCTGTTTGGAGGGCAATTATTGGCATGGATGGATGTAATTGCTAGTGTTTCCGCACATAGGCACTGTAAAAGAGTTGTTGTTACTGCTTCCGTCAACAATGTATCTTTTCAAAAACCAATCAATCATGCGTCTATCGTCACCTTAGAAGCAAAAGTTTCAAGGTCTTTTGTTTCATCAATGGAGGTGTTTGTTGATGTTTTTGTAGAAGACCATGTTACTGGTAAACGTGAAAAATGTAACGAGGCTATTTATACGTTTGTGGCTGTTGATCAAAATGGTGGACCAATTCAAGTACCTGAATTAATTCCAGAAACGGCAGAAGAAAAGGATCGCTATGTTGGTGCATTGAGAAGAAAACAATTGAGTTTAATTCTTGCAGGGAAAATGAAACCTAGCGATGCTACTGAATTGAAAAAATTATTTTTTGAAGAGTAATCTTTAAAAAAAGAATAAGTATGATTCACGAGAACTAAATTACTTTTTCCTTCTTCCTTTTACCTTTGTTCAGTGCTTATTCAAAATTCTTATACCGCACTCACTGGAACGATTTGTTTTAAATGCTGCTCGGTCTGAAATTTATTAAAATTCTCCCATTTTGGCGCAGCAGTTAACTTATGACCAATCATTAAATCCAAACAAACATTTTCGTCTTTGTACTTCTCTGTTAATACAGCGAGAATTTTAAAGAAAAATTCATCTAGCATTGCACTGTTTTCAAATTCTTTACTTGAATCTACTAACTGTAATAGCGCTAAAACTTCTTTCTTTTCAACTTCGTTTATTTCGGTTAAATAGCCGTTTTTTAAGGTTTTATAAACCAAATTATTCCAAACAATGCTGTCGTGTCCCCACGATACATTTGGAAGGTTTAATGAATGTTCGCAAATCAAAAGAATTGCAACAAGTACATCATTTAAATATTCTGCTGGAAATTCATCAAAACTTCTAATTTCAAATCCACTTTGGTACATTTTTTCTTGGTTAAAATCAAGTCCAAGATCTGAAAGAAATTCGTATTCTGTTTCTTTTTCAATTTGATCGCGCCACCAAATGTTTTCTTCTTTTTCAAACTTGAGCAATTTTCTAAAATCCTCCACTTTATAAGTAAGAATTTTACCATTTGGCATTGATTTGTTGTAAGTTCCAACGCCTATGTATCGCGACATCGCACTGCGCATGGAGCCCAAAGTGAAGTTTTTGTCTAAGTTGCATTTTGAACTAATCACACCCATAATATCTGGATTACCAAGCGTTGCAATAAAAAACGGTTCAAACCATTGTAATAAATAAATGGCATTTGAATGTGTTGCATCGAATTGCGTGTAATCTACAATCCGACTATTTTCTATTAATGTAGGTAAAGTGATGTGAAAATGATAGGTTCCATTGTTGAACAAAACAAGGTTTTCCTGATTGGACATGAATTTATTGATACCAATATTGTAATCTGGAAACTTTAATTTTTCCGTAAAAACGGATGATTCGTTCAACTTATCGAGGAATAATTTTTTAGTCGTTTTTAGTTCAGCACACGATTCTTTGATTGTTCTGTTTTGAAAATACATGGTAACAAATTCGATTGAATCACCATCAAAATTGACAGAACCCATTGGGTTATTCTTTCGTGTTAATATGCTTCGAATATTGTAAGGTTGATCTTTCAGAAAAAGTTCTAAAATTGATTCTCCTAGAAATTCAGGATTATCGATTGGTATCGCATTTGCTCCTACTTCATCTGCAGCTTCTATCGCTGGTAATGTTTTATGATTGTATTGTATATCCAATTTGTCAAGTGAATGACTATTAATCATTCTACTCACTTGATAATTTTCATTCTTTTCAAAAGCTGAAATCAGAATAGGAGCAAGGCTTCCTGTTTTATAGCACTTTCGATAATCGATACTGTATCGATCACAACCAATTTTTTCATGTATAAATGCACCAGTAACTATCAAGGATTCCTCGAATTGAAGGTAGGTTTCATTTTCTAACCCAATTCCCCAATAATAGTTTTTTGTCTGGTTTTCGTTCATTTATAGTTTTTTCTTATTAAAAGTTATACTATGGTACTATCCGAAAATTTCGGATTTAATAGTTTGATATCTAGGAATTTTAGTTTTGTTTCAGAAATTTCTCACCTGAAAAACCAGAAAGAAGACAATAAATAGAATTTATAAGGAATTACAAACTTTAGATTGTTTTTTCTAAGGTGCAAAAGTACGCAGTTTTTATAATATTTACAAGGTGTTTGAAAGGATATTAATAAACTAGCGTTCCAATGCATTTGCCTCCAATGCTACTGTGTATTTTAATGCTGTAGCACATTGATTTCGCAGCTCTTCTTACGTGTATTGAATAAAAGTACAATTTCTGAAAAATATAAAATTGAAAGTGTTACGCAGCAGTGCAACTGCAGCGCAGCGGTTTTTTAAAACAAGAACAACGATGAAATCGAATATTAAAAAAGACACTAGTTAATCATGGTAATAAAGGACATGTGAAGAGTACAAATCATCATTCCACCAATCATTTTTTTCATTAGTAAAGTATTTGTGATTTAATTTTCCAGCTTGAGATTGCAACGGATGAGTGACTATTCCATTCACTCGACGGGCTTTATGCTCAGCAGTTTCAGGAATAACTGGCACAATATGTCCTGACAATCCTTTTTCTTTTCGTTTGGCACAAATTATTCCAATGCCACCATTATTATTTACTTGGTTTTGAATTTCTTCAACGGTAAAAACTCTTTTCCAGCCGAAACTTGCCCCCCATTTTAAAAACCAATCGTGAATAGCACTAGAATAAATATGATCTACTGTTTCTCCAAAAATAGCTTCCACTTCTTCACCATTTAATACTCTTTCAAGTGCTTCATCTGTCCACCAAACAGTTGGTAAATAGACTCTCGCATAATAACAATAGTCAAAACTGTAAACATTGCAATATGTATCTTCAATGGTTCTTTTGTATCTTAAATTCCCTTCAACATTCAACTTTTCAATCAGCTTTGTGATACTTTCCTTTTTTGAAGCAAGATTTGTCATGTCTCTAAACGCAATACTTGAATCACTCATTGGAGTGTATTTCATGATTTGAGAATCTAAACGTGATTCAGTATCTGATAATAATTCGGCTTTTTTTATGCGAGGATCTGAAATAGGATCTTCTAATAGAGGCTCAAATTCAATTGTCATAGTATCATTGTTCATTTTAGCTAACTTGAAATAACAGTTAAAAGTAATAAATATGGTTTGTGCTTTTTGAAGGCTTTTTATTACTTATTAACATTGTTTTCAAGATGCTAATAATTGGATAACATCGTTAACTTTTTAAATTTTCCCCAATATATCTGCCCCAATCACTTTTGAATCCTGCAAATTCATGCAATTAAAGTGACCTTTTGGACATTTTTGAAAACCAATTTTTGAACAAGGTCTGCAATTCAATCCTTTTACTTCGTGAATTGAGAAGATTTCAGGATTTTTAGGAAAATAAGGAAACATGCCTAATTCTGGAACGGTATTTCCCCAAACACTGATTGTTGGAATTTGAAAGCAAGAAGCAATGTGCATCATTCCAGTATCATTTGTCAGTAAAACACGTGATTGTTTCACAATGCTTGCTGATTGCGCCAAAGAGAAAATTCCACAAGCCGAGAAGATAGATTTATCTGGAAATGCTGCCAAAATTTCATCTGCCAATTCTTTATCCGTTTCACCACCAATTAAAATGATTGGTTGATTCAGTTGCTCGATGATTTCTTTTAATTTTTCGAAAGGCATGCGTTTCGTTGCAAATTGAGCGCCGATTGCGATGGTAATATATTTCTCTGAAGTTAGGTTGAAATGATCTTTCAGTTGAATTTCATCAGAAGGCTGAATAAAGAAATCACAGGGTTTATTGTCATTTTTGACACCTAATTTTTCTACTGCTTTGAAGTAACGGTCAACAACATGAACTTTCGGTATCTTGTTTCGTTTCAAATTTACCAACATCCATTTCTCAATATTCAGTTTGGGAAAAGAGTAGGATGGACGACCCAATTTGGTTTTGAGTTGAAACGTGCGTAGATTTTTATGAAGGTCGATAACGTAATCGTATTGTTCTTCTTTTAAAGTTGGAATAACTTCAGAAATGGACGAGTCAATCGTGAAAATCTTAGAAATATTGGAATTATGTTCTAAAATTCCTTTGAATGCTTTTTTGGTGATGAAATGGATTTCACAGTTCGGAATTTGTTGTTTTAAGCAACGCACGACTGGAGTTGTTAATACAACGTCACCAATAGAACTAAACCGAACGACAAGAATTTTCACAGATTAAAGGTAGATAAAGGATTCTTAATTTTGAGAATGTTGGCAATTAATGTCATAATAGTCATTTGCATTTTGAGGGTTAAGCTTTTACCACCTTTTTTGTTTTGTCTACCCTTTAAATCAAAGATTTT
>JBIIWQ010000349.1:0-2628 GCA_044338805.1 Crocinitomicaceae bacterium | reverse complement strand
TTTTTATGTTTTTAAAATTCACAAAGGAATCGTTCGATATACTTCAACCGATGACATTCGAAGAATATTTTTAGCCGTTTCAACAAGTTCAATCATTTATTTAATACTTGGTTATTTAAGATTTTCATTTGTTGATGGCTATTTCTTATTTCCAATGTCTGTATTGATAATGGAATTTTTAGCATGCTTAGTTTTAATGATTGGTTCTCGATTTACCGTTAAATTATTGTATTTAGAATCTATTAAATCTAACCAAAAGGAAGAGCGAATTTTAATTTACGGAGCAGGTATTTCAGGTTTAATTACAAAAAGAACAATTGAAAAAGATGCTCGATTAATGTATAAGATCGTCGGTTTTGTTGACGATAACAAGAAAATGAATGGAACACGTTTGGAAGGTGTATCCGTTTCACATACTTCCAAATTGGAGTATTTAATTAAAGAAGAAGCTATCACGACTGTTATCATCGCCATTCAAAAACCGGATGAAGACAACCGAAAAAAAATCGTTGAATTGTGTTTAGCATTGAATGTGAAAATTCAAAAAGTACCGAATCTGAAAAGCTGGATAAATGGAGAATTTTCAACCAAACAAATTGCAAAAATAAATATTGAAGATTTATTAGGCAGAAAACCAATTGTATTAAACGAGGATAAAATCTCAAGTGAATTGAAAGGGAAAATTATATTGGTTTCTGGTGCTGCAGGATCAATCGGAAGTGGAATGGTGCGACAAATTGCTAAATACAATCCAAAAAAAATTGTATTATTGGATCAAGCTGAATCTCCATTGTATGATTTTCAGAATGAGTTATTTTCCAATTTCCCTAATTTAAATTTTGAAGTTGTTATTGGTGATATTCGTAGTTATGAAAGAATGGACCGCCTTTTTGATTTTTTTAAACCCGATTATGTTTTCCATGCTGCAGCTTATAAGCATGTGCCTTTAATGGAAAGTAACCCATCAGAAGCTGTTTTAACCAACGTAAAAGGAACAAAAAATTTGGTTGATTTAGCCTTGAAGTTCAAGGTGAATAAATTTGTGATGATTTCAACTGATAAAGCTGTAAACCCAACAAATGTGATGGGAGCGTCAAAGCGCATCGCAGAGATATATGCACAAGCTGCAAATGAGAAAGGGATTACCAAATTCGTCACCACACGATTTGGAAATGTTCTTGGTTCGAATGGTTCTGTGATTCCATTGTTTCAGCGACAAATAGAGCAGGGTGGACCAATCACCGTAACAGATGAAAGAGTTACACGTTTCTTTATGACAATTCCCGAGGCGTGTCAATTGGTATTGGATGCTGGAACGATGGGAGAAGGCGGTGAAATCTTTGTTTTCGACATGGGTGAATCAGTTAAAATCATTGATTTAGCAAAGAAAATGATTCAATTGAGTGGACTTGAATTAGGAAAAGACATTGAAATAAAAGTAACGGGATTGCGTCCAGGTGAAAAATTATATGAAGAATTATTAGCGGAAGAAGAAAATACAATACCAACGCATCACCCATTAATATTGAAAGCAAAAATTCGAAAAGAAGAAGCTTCTCAATTACAAGAAATTGAATTGTTGATTCAGCTCTTTGAATCGCAAAAGAACGATGAAATTGTAACCAAAATGAAACAAATTGTTCCTGAGTTTATTAGTAATAATTCAGATTACGAAAAACTCGATAAAAAATGATTACACCTGCAAAAATCCAAGTTCGCTTCTCAGATTTAGACATATTAGGACATGTTAATAACACCATTTATTTAAGTTATTTTGAAATGGCACGTGTACATTATTTTAAAGAACTTCTTGGAGAAGGTTGGGATTGGAACAAATTCGGAATTGTTTTAGCAAAAAATGAAGTGGAATATTTTAAATCAGTGTTGTTAAATCACGAGCCATTAATCACCATTTTTACGGAACATATTGGTTCTAAAAGTTTTACTCTGGGCTATGAATTGCATGTAAATAATGAATTATTCGCAAAAGGAAAATCAATTCAAGTTTGTTTCGATGCTTCCATTCAACAATCCATTCTTGTCCCCGATCAAATGCGTATGCAGCTTGAAAGAATAATTCGGGAATAGTTTTTGCCAAGATTTAAAAAACCAATTATATGAAAGCACTGCTCATTATTTTATTTGCTGTTGGAAATTTATTCTCTTCCTGGAGTCAAATTCCAGTTGTGAAAAAAGAAAATCCATGTGTAAAAACGAAAAGTGGCAAAGAACAACGCTATCTGGAATGGGAATGTGGCAAATTGGCTGGTGTCATTGATTGCAATGAAAAATTGACATATGATGAAGATACAAAAACAATTCTGAGTGGTAATATAGGATCTCCTTTTACTGGAACGTGTGAGTCATGTTTTATGAATGGGCTATTGGAAAGAAGAATCACTTTTGTAAATGGAAAAGAAAATGGAATAGACACATCTTATTATAAATCTGGTTGTCCGCAAGTTATGCGTAATCATGTTTTAGGTGTTGAGTCAGGACAATGGTTTTACTTCTATGACAGTACAAATTATATTGCATGGGAAATGAATTATAATTTAGGTCAAAAACATGGTAAACAACTGTATTTAACAAAAGAAGGTGATACAACACGTATCGAATTCTATTCTA
>JBIIWQ010000186.1:0-4926 GCA_044338805.1 Crocinitomicaceae bacterium | reverse complement strand
GGGGTAGACAAATTCGTGATGTGCAATCTGGAGTTGGTTTCAGACATATGGGAACTATGAATGTACATTTTGGAATTGGGGCTGCTGCAACTATAGATTCTATAATAGTTAAATGGCCTTCAGGAAGAATTGATTTGATTTGTAATCCTGCAATCAATACACCTCTGATTTTAACAGAAGGAATGGTTGAATTGCCAATCGCGGGTTTTGCAGCTGGTGCAACGACAGTGCCTGAAGGAACTACAGTCAATTTTAATGACGAATCAACAATTTGTCCGAGTGCTTGGTCTTGGTCAGTTAACCCAATTACTGGGTGGGTTTACGCAAACAGTTCAACAAACATTTCTCAAAATCCTGAAATCACATTCAATAATGCTGGAACCTATGTTGTAGAATTGATCGCATACAATACAAATGGTCAAAGCACTGTTGCTGCAACAGAAACAATTATTGTAACTTCAACTGCTGGACTGAATAATTTGACGAATGAATTGATTCGAATGTATCCAAATCCAACTGAACAAATTTTAAACATTGAAGTATTGGAATCAACAATTATCAAACACATTGAGATTGTATCAATGATGGGAGTTTCTGTTCAAACAAAAGAAGTTGATTTGAATTACATCGATGTTTCTAGCATCAAAACTGGAACCTACCTAATTATTCTCACAACAGAAAATGGCTCAAAATTAACATCACGATTCATCAAAAAATAATTGAATACATTAAATAGTAAATAGGTTGTCTCAAAAGGGCAGCCTATTTTTTTTAAAAAAAACTATCACTTTTCGATAAGAGAAGAAAAAAAATAGAATATTATTTAATGCTCCTCTCCTTTTTACCCAGAAATGTTGGATTCACATTCATTTTCACCTCGAAATAAGCTTTCACACATGAAAAGAATTCACGAATCTTGGTTTTAACGCCACTCATCTTTTTCACATCTGCGGCATTATAACCGTACGCTTCAATTCCAAATCGTCGTGCAATATAAACAGCTCTTTGATTGTGGAACTTCTGAGAAACGACAATAAATGTATTTTGTCCAAAGATTTTTTTTGCGCGAATTATGGAGTCATATGTGTCAAAACCAGCATAATCCAGAAATATTTTATCTTCTGGAATTCCACGTAAAATAAGTTCCTGTTTCATGTCCTCCGGTTCGTTGTAAGAATTAGTTCCGTTATCTCCACTAATTAAGACAAATTGAATTTTTCCAGATTCAAATAAACGGACACACGCATTTATTCGGTTAAAAAAATATGCATTTGGAGACCCTCCTTTTAGATTTCTACTCGTTCCTAACAACAAAGCTGTTTTCACCTTAGGAAGTTCTTTTAAATCACTGCTAATGAAATTCTTACTTTCATAATACACAGAAAAATTAGACCAAAAGACAAAGAAAATACAAACTCCAAAAACGAATTTAATCCAAGTTGAAAACTTAATTTCCCGAAATTTTGAGGACAAATTCATTGATAACACAGTTTTTATTGAACCAAATGTAAACAATCATGTACTGTCAAAAAAAAAAATCATGAAAAAGATATCAAGTATTGCAGTAATCATGTTGATCATGTTTCACGTTCGTGCAAATGACAAAGAAATCATCAAATCAACCATCTCAGAAGTAACAGTTTATGCTCAAGGAGCTCAACTATTTCAAAAAGCAACGTATTCCGTTAAACCAGGAATTACAGAAGTAATCATTGAAGGAATTAGTCCTTTTATTGATGCGAACAGTTTGCAAGTAAAAGCAACAGGAAGTGTTGTTATTATCGATTCAAAATATTCTCTTTTCTACCCTAAACCAGAAGAAATAAGTTTAGAAGGATTGCCTTTAAAAATCAGAAAAGATATTTTCTTACTAGAGGATTCTTTGAAGTATTTAGGTTATGACATTCAAGATATTCAAGATGAAATCGACGTCATGTTAGCCTCTAAAAATATTCTTGCTAATAATGGAGCGATTCGAGGTCAAGGAAAAGTGAATGATTCTATCAATTTATTGAAACAAGCACTAGATTATTATACAATCAAAATGACTGAAATAAATAAAAAATTGCAGATTTTAAATAGAAAAAAGGCCGACAAATTAGAAAAGAAACGCGGAATGGATGAACGACTTCTAAAATTAAGACAACATCAAAGCAGCAACGGCATGGCTCCAAAAGACGAAGGGCCGATACATAGAATTACCGTTACCGTATCATCTAAAGAGATTGTAGCCGGAAAAATGAGTATTTCTTATCTGGTCGCCAATGCTGGTTGGGTTCCAATGTACGATTTGAGAAGCGATGGTTTAACATCCAAAATAAATCTTACGTACAAGGCGCAAGTTTTCCAAAATTCAGGATTAGATTGGGATAATATTAAACTAAACATTTCGACAAATAATCCTTACCAAAATAAAACGAAACCAACTTTACATCCTTGGTATATTGATTATTACACCTATCGAAATGATGGCTACAACAACAATACGCCACAATCTGCCATGAAGAAAGAAATGGATACAAAAGGGTATGCTTATTCCAATTCAATTGCAACTGAAGAACAATTATCTGTAATTGGTGTAACATCCGATCAGTTCGTTTCAACTATACGTCAATTGACTTCCATGGAATTTCATATTGATTTACCTTATTCAATTAAATCGAATAATGAGCAGCACATGGTCTTGATAAAGGTTGCCGATTTGGAGGCAAACTACAAGTACTACAGTGTTCCAAAAATGGATAACTCTGTCTACCTTGTTGCAGAACTTCCAAAATTAGACGAACTTGGATTAGTGCCTGCGCAAGCAAATATTTTCTTTGATGGCAGTTATATTGGTGAAACGTATATTGATCCAACTACAATGCAAGACACGATGTATTTAAGTCTCGGAAGAGATCCAAACATTGTAATCAAAAGATTACTTGTTAAAAAAGAGTGTAAGGATAAAATTATAGGTGATAAAATTGAGAAAACGATGGCTTATTCAATAGAAATAAAGAATTTGAAAGCAACAGGCATCGATTTAATAATTCAAGATCAAATTCCTATTACAACCAATACTGACATTACCATTGAATCCGTTGATTTAGGAAAAGGTAATTTGGATCCACTGACTGGTATAATTGAATGGAAACTCGATTTAAAAACCAAAGAAACGAAATTGTTTAATTTCAATTATAAAGTCAAATACAATAAGGACATGAATATTGCCCTTTAAATGTAAAGGCTGTCAGAAATGGCAGCCTTTCTTTTTGCTTTGAAACAATTATAAAACTGAGGTGTTATATTTGTAGAATATTTTAGACCATGAAGCAATTCGAAATTCCAGAATTTTACCGTTCCCCTATCATCAGTAAGGTGAAAGAAAGACGGAAAATTGAAGATCCACGAAAAAAAGATTTTACACCAAGTTTACTTGATTTTGGAACAATTAAATTTTACATCTCTCGCCATTTTGGATTTTGTTATGGTGTTGAAAACGCAATTGAAATATCTTACAAAGCAATCCAAGAGAATCCTGATAAACGTATTTTCTTGTTAAGTCAAATGATTCACAATCCAGCTGTTAATAATGACCTTACGAGTCATGGGATTAAATTTATTCAAGATACGGACGGCACTCAATTAATTCCATGGGAAAATATTAATTGTGAAGACATCGTTATCATTCCTGCATTTGGAACAACCGTTGAAATTGAAACTATTTTATCGGCTATTGGTGTTGACGTAAAACACTACAATACCACATGTCCTTTCGTTGAGAAAGTTTGGAATCGTTCCGAACGATTAGGGAAAGATAAACACACCGTTTTAATACACGGTAAATACAACCACGAAGAAACACGTGCTACTTTTTCACGTAGCAAAGAAAATGCTCCTGTGCTGATTTTAAAAGATATAACAGAAGCAAAATTCTTAGGTGAAATTATTCTTGGGACCCAACCATTAGATCAGTTTTATTCATTTTTCAATGGAAAATATTCTGAAAATTTCAATCCTCTAACCGATTTAAACAAAATTGGTGTCGTGAATCAAACGACGATGCTAGCGACCGAAACGCAAGAAATAACTGATTACTTGCGCAGTGTGATGCTATGTAAATTTGGTGATTCTGAAATTAAAAACCACATTGCTGATACGAGAGATACGTTATGTTATGCCACAAATGACAACCAAACCGCGACGCATGGACTTCTTGAAAAAGAAGCTGACTTGGCGATTGTTGTTGGAGGATATAACAGTTCAAATACTACTCATTTGGTTGAACTTTTAGAACAGAAGTTTCCAACTTACTTTATAAAATCAAAGGAAGAAATTAACTCTCTGACATCAATTAATTCTTTTAATATTCACTCAAAAACACTTGAAACTTTGACCAATTTCTTGCCAGACAATAAAAATGATATTACACTTATTTTAACATCTGGTGCTTCGTGTCCAGATTCAATTGTAGATGGAGTTATTCAACGAATTTTAGAATTAACGCAAACTTCAGTTTCAATTGAAGAAGCTCTAAAAAATCATTTTCTTCAGTAGTTCAAGAATAAAGAGGATATTGATTGCTAATCAGTCTTCTTTCATTATTTTTAGTCTTAAAATTTAGAGCTCAATGGAACGCTTCATCAACATTTTAATAATCGATGATGATCATAAAAATCAAAAAGGACTGAAAGAAATTTTATCAGGAGGGGGAAATAATGTGCTGCTCGCAGATTCTATTGATAAAGCTTTACCACTATTAAAACAAAAAGAAATTGGTATCTTATTGATTAACATTGACAATCCATTTTTTGGTGGAATTGAATTATTACAATCACTGAAAGAAATTAGTTCAGTTAAAAACATGTATAAAATTGTTCTTACTGCCGACTCTACTTCTGGAGCAAAAATGGTGAAAGTATTAAATTAAGGCGCCGTAGATTA
>JBIIWQ010000185.1:0-4947 GCA_044338805.1 Crocinitomicaceae bacterium | reverse complement strand
AGTTATTAACGCTTGAAAATCAAAAGACGACTCTTTATTATTATTCTTATTGGAGCGATGATGTTGCTATTGGTTTGGCGATGTTTCGAGAAATGAATCTTGGAATTACAGCAATATCTCGCATGCATGGGTGGGATGTATACTTTGAAGCGAGTTCATTAAATTACCTTCCATTTCGACATTTTATCTCAAAAAATTTAAGTGCAATTTTTGCAATTTCAGAAAAAGGAAAAGCATATGCAGCTAGCAATTGGAAAATCACCAATACTGAAAAAATAAAAATTGCTCGCTTAGGCGTTCCTGAACAAAAGCAATATCCTATTCATTCAGAAAAGTTTATTTTGGTAAGTTGCTCAAACGTAATTCCTTTAAAGCGAGTGGAACTCATTGTAAATGCTTTGGCTGAAATTAAAAACACCAATATTTCCTGGGTACATTTTGGAGATGGACCACAATTGGAAACCATTAAAGCGTTAGCAAAAGAACTACTTCCGGATCATATTAAGGCAGATTTTATGGGAAGGGTTACCAACCAGGAAATTATTAATTGGTATGCGGAAAATAACCCAAGTTTGTTTATAAATGTCAGTACAACCGAAGGGATTCCAGTTTCAATTATGGAAGCAATGTCTTTTGGAATTCCAGTTATTGCAACAAATGTTGGAGGGAATTCAGAAATTGTGAACAATGAAAATGGTTACTTATTGAAAGCCAATATCTCATATACGGAATTGGCAGATACAATTCAATCATTTATTGAATTACCAGAAGAAAAAAAAGAATTAAAACAGCAAGCTAGTTTTGACACTTGGAAAACCAACTATAACGCAAAAGATAATTTCATCAGATTTGTTCAAACAATTCACCATTTGTAAACCGAAAGCAATTCGATAACATATTTTTCCATTCCAAATCCTTGTGCAAACACTCTTGCTTTTTCGCCCATTTCCATGCGCAAATTATCGTTTTTAAATAAAAGTTCAATTTTATCTGCTAGAAGTGTTGGATCTCTTTCCCACACCATAAAACCATTTTCTCCTTCTTGAATTAAATCACGATTTCCTTTCCCATCCGAGCAAACTACTGGTAAACCGCATGCCATTGCTTCGATCAGAACAAGTCCAAAAGGTTCATAGAATGCTGTATGTAAATAAATGCTGCTACTCTGCAAGAATTGCTCTGGAAATTCAACATTTCCATGCAGTGTGACAGAATTCTGAAGACTAAGTTGATCTATTTGATTTTGTAATGCCTTTCGGTTTACTCCATCACCTAATATGTTTAAATGAAGTTCAACTCCTCGGTTTTTTAATTCAGCAATACAGTCTATTGCTAATTGTTGCCCTTTTTTATCTACTAAACTTCCAATAATCGTTATTTCATTTGATTTGATTTGTTTTTCAAGTGGTTGAAAACGAACTAAATCAATTGCATTATGCAAGAGCTTTTTTGAAATGCTTCCAGGCAAAACGTTTTCCGCAAATTGCTTAGCGTCTTTCGAAATACAAATCGCAGTTGTATTTTCAAAATAACTTTTTAAAACAATTCGCTTTTCAAAAAAATCTGTTAAGTACGTTTTATTGAAAAGTGTTTTCAACTGAAAATTACGAAATTGATGCATGTTGTCGTGGAAATGAACAATTCGCTTCGTTTTTATTGGGAGTAAAATATGTGCTAGAATCATTTCTGTCTCAAACAAATGCGAATGTATTACATCTGGTTGAAAAGCATCAATGTATGCTTGTAGCTGTTTTACGTCAACTAATGATTTTCCAGAAAAAGAAGGAATAACTTTCGCAGGAATTACTTCCCAATTTTGTTTATTGGTTAAAAAAGAATAAGAATTTTCGCTACGAAAAGTAATTAGTTTGACTATAGTATCTTTATTTGTAATCAATTGATTGCAAATATCTAGAACAATTCGTTCCGCACCTCCTTTGTTTAATGATGGTATCAGGTGAAGGATTTTCATATTTTCTTTTTACAAATAAAAAAGACAGAACTAGAACCAATTTTGCTTTTATGCATTTTAAATAGCTGAATATAATCTGGATATGGATATAGCAATGGTTGAATAGTTTCTATTATTTCTAATTCTTGTTCAACAAGTCTTTTCCATTTTTTTACACGATAGTGATTTATATCATAAAAAATTGAGCTTGCTCTGGGGTAGCTATGCGAAGTGGGAACAAATACAGTTTTTAATCGACTAAAAAAATCGTTTTTACCAACCGATTTTATTGTAAAAAGTATATTTCTATGAGTTGTAAATAAATAACTTGAAAATAAATTGATAACAGCCATCGTAGCTGTGGGCATTCCAATTATTGCAATTCCGTCTTCCTTTAAGACACGGTTTATTTCATACAGACTTTTCCTTTCATCGTCGACATGTTCAAGAACATGGGAGCAAAAAACATTGTCATAAATGTTGTTCTTGAATGGTAAATTTTCTGCAAAACCTTGAATAATTTCTAAAGATGATTCCTTGTCGAAATTATATCTTCCAACACCGTGATCACCTGGATTTGGATCAATTCCTTTAACCTCGCAATTTTTTAATTTTTGTGCAAGAGAAAGATTGTGTCCTGCGCCGCATCCAACATCCAGAAACAAACTTTCAGATTTAATAAAATCACTAAATGATTGCCATTCGGAAAGCCGAATTTGACTTTGTAATTCATTAATCCGGTTTTTTGAATTAAATGGAAACCAGAAAATTTTCTTGATAATTTTAATCATCTACTTTTTTATTGCATAAATTTAATCATTAGTGTTCATCGAACTTTTTTATTTCAATAATACTCTTGAATATTTTGAAAAGTAGATAATTTAATAACACAGTACAATCTATGTTTATTTTGAACATTTTTAAAATCTACATTTATAGATTTTATTATCCAAAAAATAGACTTTAATCTATCTCCATTCAAAATATAATGTTTTGAAATATTAAACATACAATTGCTTAAAACTGTTTTTCTTGTTTGTTTACTTATTTTAGTTTCATCATGAAGTTTGAAAATGTATTTAATTTGCTTCATTAGTTCTTTTGCACTATTGTATTTTTTTAAATTAACTGATCTATCATCATGCTCTAATGCAATTGTGTTGAATATATCTATGGGGATAAATTCGAATTTATTTGCAATTCGTAGCCATAATTCAACATCTTCGCCTATTCTTAAAGAAGGGTTAAATTTAAATTCCTTAAAAACTTTGGCAGGAGCACATATTTGAAGGCTTCCCAATGGGTTTTTAAATAAAAATTCATGAATGGTTTCATATTCTTTTTTTGTTGGAAGAGGAATTTTCACTACACTATTATTTATAAAGAAGGAAAGTCCATCATAAAACACACTATCATTTTGGATTGATACTTTTATGAAATTGTGCAACTGCTCAAGCTTTTCTGGAAGAAAATAATCATCGCTATCCAAAAAACAAATATACTGCCCTGATGATTGTTCTATACCATTATTTCTCGCTATAGAACGTTCCTGATTTTCTTGATAAAAGTATTTTATGCGCCTTTCAGATGAAGAAAATTCAGAAATAACTTCTTTCGTATTATCAGTTGAACCATCATCTACAATAATTAATTCCCAATCTAAAAATGTTTGCATTAATACACTATTAACTGCAGTTTTAATTAAATGAGCCCTATTGTATGTAGGTAAAATGATGGAAAAAAATGGTGAAGCCATTATGATAATTTTAATTTAATTAAGAATTTTATTCTTTTTACCCACGAAATGGAATTTATTAATTGATTACTGCGAAGTAAGGACCAAGAGCCACAATTATAATTTATGTGGAACCATTTCAATCCAAGAAATTCTTGTAAATAATTTTGTTCAATGATACCACTTTTTTTATTGGCGTGGATTAGATTACTTAGCAAAGCACTGAGTTCTTTTATTTTTTCTAGTTTATCAAAATATTGCCAGTTAGAATAGCATAATGCTTTAAATGATTCCAATTCTTCCGAAGAAATTTCAATACCAATCTTTAGAAATAAGTTCTTGCGAATCAAGGAGGAGTTATTAATTTGAATTTCTGAATATTGTGAACTAACATTCATATCGTGAGTTCTATACTTCAAAAGTACTTCTGGAATATTTGCTAATTTTCCTTTGTTCATACATTGAATCCAAAATTCATAATCTTCCGCATGATCAAAATCTGTGTTAAATTTTAATGTATCTAAATTTTCTAATCTCCAAATAGTACTTGGATGGCATATTGAGCACTTATAAAGAAATTCTGTTACAATTGCATTATGTTGAGTGGAGTATTGAATTATATTACTATTATTCCCGACACACTGAAACCATGAGCCAGCAACAACTACATCTATATTATTACGCATAAAATTAACTTGTCGTTCAATTCTGTTCGGAAAAGAGATGTCATCTGCATCCATACGCACTAGAAATTCAGCCTTAGCAAGGTTAATTCCTTTATTTAAAGTTTTTATTAATTTAAGATTTTCGTCATTTTTAATATAACGAATTCTTGAATCATTATAATCTAGAATAATTTCTTCACTTTTATCTGTGGATCCATCATTAATAATTAGAAATTCAAAATCTGTAAATGTTTGATTCAGAATACTATCAATTGCCTCTTTCAAAAATGTTTCACCATTGTAAACAGGCATAAGAACTGTTACAATAGGCTTCATTGTTTATTTTTTAAAAAGTATAAATAATCTTTATAATAATTCAATCGCAAGGGTGAGATTCTAATCGCTTTCCACAAATTACGCAAGGCTATTTTTTTATGACCTTCATAAAACCTTCTTCTTGCTACATAATAGAAATAATAAGAACGATCTTGTATAAATGGTTTGTTCAATTCTTCTAATAAGGCTTGAACAGTGCCCTGATTACCTTTTTGCAAATCATCCATTCCAGATGTCTTACGTTGTTTAATTAAATGCTC